>NZ_JBHYXD010000017.1:97537-132888 GCF_042751995.1 Streptomyces sp. NPDC059371
TGGGGGGCTGTGGTTGGTGTCTCGTCCTTGTGGGGTGTGGTGGGCGCGTGGTGTGTCTGGGGCCGCGGGGGGCGTGGCTGGTTTTTTTGTGGGTGGGCGCCCCCCCCCCCACGACCCGGCGGTCGTCGTGGCGCCGGGTTTCCCGCTGTCCGCACGAGCGGATGCACCGGCGAACGCGTCTGCGGACGCTCCGTCGTCGAGGTCGTCGGGGTCGCCTGTGCCGCCGGTCGGGGGTGCCGGCTCCTCCGGGTGCGTGCGGCGCGGGAAGTTCTCCGGGTCCAGGACCCGGAACAGGCGGTCGCGGACGTCCTCGCGTCCGGTGAAGTGAGCTGGAGGCGGAGGGAGTTGAGCGGGCCGGGGCGGCGAGGCGACGCCCCGCCCACCCAGGGCGGAACCGCCCCCGGGCTCCGCGCCGCCACCGTCTCCATCCGGGCCGACGTATCCGTCCCGACCACGGCCGCCATCGCCGTCCCGGCCACCGCCGCCTTCGCTCCCGGCACCGCCGGCATCGCCGACCCGACCGCCATCGCCATCGCGGCCGGCGCTCCGGTACCGGCCACCGCCGCCTTCGCGACCAGCGCTCCCGGCACCACCGGCACCGTCGGCATCGCCGGCCCGGCCGCCATCGCCATCGCGGCCGGCGCTCCGGTACCGGCCATCGTCGCCGCCAGTACCGTCGTTCCGGCCTGCGCTCCCGGCCCGCCAGGCACTCCTGACCTGATCGATGTCCCCGTCCCGGCCACGGCCATGGTCACCGTCACCGTCACGACCAAGGCTCCCAGCACCGCCGTCAGCCCTGATCCTGTCGCCGTCGCCGCTCCGAGCGCCATCCCCGTCGCTGTAGCCCTCACCGCTCCAAGCCCGATCGCGGCCCCCGTCGGCGTCGCCACTCCGGTCGCCGCTCCCCGCGCGGTCGCTGTCGCCCTCCGCCCGCCGGCCCCGGCCGTCGTCCCGGCGTCTGTCGCCGCCGCCCCTTCGCCGGTCCGCTCCCACGCCCGGAATCCAGTCGCCGCCCTCTTCGCCGCTCCCGTCCGGACGGGGCCCGTTCCCGCTCATGGCCCGGTCCCCGGCGTGGCCCCCGCCCGGGGGCACATCGGTGGCACGGGCCTCGCCCGGAACCCGGTCGTTGTCCCGCAGGATCTCCAGGTGGGCCCTGCGCACGGCCGGCCCGGGCTCGATGCCGAGGTCGTCGAGCAGGCGTGCCCGCAGGTCGCGGTGGACGGCGAGAGCCTCGGCCTGGCGTCCGGTGCGGTGCAGCACCAGCATCAGCAGCCGGTGGAACGACTCGCGGAGCGGATGCTCGGCCGTGCGGGCGGCCAGCTCCGGTGCCAGCCGGTCGAGCCGGGACGCCGTGGGATCGAGGCGCAGCTCCGCCTCGTACCCCCACTCCAGGACGAGCAGCCGGCCCTCCTCCAGACGCTGGACGAAGGCGTGTCCGCCGGTCTCGGGCGGCAGGCCGCTCAAGGGGGTGCCACGCCACAGCGCGAGGGCGGCGGTGGACTCGCGCAGCGCCCGCTCCCAGTCGCGTTCGGCGTGCGCGTCACGTGCGAAGGTGGCGTGCCGCTCGAAGACGCGGACGTCCAACTCGCCCTCGCCGACGCGCAGGACGTACCCGGGCGGTACCGCTCGCAGCCGTTCCGGATCGTCGAGGAGGCGGCGCAGCCGGGTCGCGTGGTTCTGCAGGGACGCCTGGGCGGAGGCGGGCGGCGCCCCGCCCCACAGCGCGTCCTTGAGCGCGTCCACGGAGACGACCCGGCCCGGTTCGAGGAGCAGCGCGGCCAGCAGGGCACGCATCTTCCGGCCGCCGATCGAGACGACCTCGCCATCGGCGTCGTACAGGACCGGCGGCCCCAGCAGCCCGAACCGCAGCCCGTTCCGCATACGCCGCCCCACTGCCTTTCCGCCCGGCCGCGCCGGCCGCGCACCACGGCGGTTTCGCGCCGTCCCAGGACGGGTTCACGCCGGTCAAGTGATCGTTCCCGAGGGAACCGTTGGCCATATGTTAGCGATCCGTTGGCGCGGGCTGATGTGATCAAGCCATCGGATCTGGCCCGACGGTGCGCGCGTACTACGCGTAACTCGGGGGAGTGTCGCCGCCGCGGCCGGATCCGGGGACGTCAGAGGCCCCGGTCGTCGAGGTGATCGACCGGGGCCTCCGTCCGTGTCCGGCCCGGTGAACCGCCCCGGATGACAAGCCGTGCCAATCCGGCCGACGAGCGGCTGGAACGGCGAGCCGGCTCGCAGGACGAGCCGGCTGTCGACGTGCGGGTCAGATGACCGGCGGGCGGCCGAGGCGGGTGAGTCGCCAGACCGTCCGCCACCGCATAGGGCGCCGCTCTCCGCCGGGCCGCCGCAGCCCCTCCGCGAATCCGCCGAACCAGGCCCTCAGTCCACCGGCCGACCGCGTCCGCAGCAGCGTGAGCACGATCCAGATCCCCAGGTGCACGGGGATCAGCGCCAGGGGCAGCCGGCGGCGGGTGAGCCAGACCCGGTTGCGGGCGGTCACGCGGTAGTAGATGGCGTGCCGGGCGGGCGAGGTCTTGGGATGCTGGAGCAGCAGTCCGGGCTCGTAGAGCACGGTCCAGCCGGCGTCGATGGCCCGCCAGGCGAGGTCGGTCTCCTCGTGCGCGAAGAAGAACTCGGCGGGCCAGTCCCCGGTCTCGGCGAGCATCGGCATCGACAGCGCGTGGCCGCCCCCGAGGAAGCCGGTCACCGGTCCGCCGCGCATCGGGTCCTTGGCGCCGACCCTCGGCACATGGCGGCGCTGCGTCTCCCCGTGCTCGTCGGCGATGCGGAAGCCGACGATGCCGAGCCGCGGCCGGGCGGCGTACAGGTCGCGCACCTTGCGCAGCACGTCGCCGTCGACGAGGAGCCCGTCGTCGTCGAGTTCGACGACCACGTCCACGTCCCCGAACTCACGCAGCCGGCTCAGGCCGACGTTCCGGCCGCCGGGGCAGCCGAGGTTGTCGTCCAGCTCGACGGTGGTCACCTCGCCCGGCAGGCCGAGGCGTCCGGCGAACTCGGGCAGCGGGCAGCCGTTGCCGACGATCACGATCCGGGCGGGGGCCACGTCCTGCTTGGCCACGGAGGTGAGCAGCGCGTCGACCTCGACGGGCCGGTTGCCCATGGTCACCACGGCAACGGCGATCCGTGGCCCCTCCTCCGCCTGCGACACGACACCCACCCCATCCCGGCCGACAACTGTGCCGCGATGCTAGTCGTTCACCGGGATGACCCCTCAAGTACGCCGACAGGTCCGCCGTACGTACGTCCTGATCTACGCCCATAAGTACAGGATCAGGAGCGCCGGTTCTCCTTGCGGCGGACGAATTTCAGTCCCGACCAGTCCTCCCCCAGGGCCGCCACCTTCACGTCGACGAGCCCGAGCGGCAGGAAGAGGTCCCGCAGATCGTTCTCCGCGATGTCGCTCCTGTGCCCGGCCGCCCGGCGGGGCCAGGCGATCCACAGCATGGCCTCGTCCGCGAGGTCGCCGGCCAGCCCGGCCGCCCGCGCCGCCAGTCCGGCGCGCTCCCGGAAGAAGGCGAGGGTGACATCCGCCCCTTCCGGTCCGCTCTCCCCGGCCTCGCAGTCCTCGGGCAGCCCGGGAATCTCCCAGCCGGGCGGAGCGTGGACCAGCCGCACCCGATGCCCCGCCTTGATACCGATCTTCCGGGCGAGCGGTGTACCGGAGTACCCGCCGCCCGCAGCGCTGGATCCCGTCATCCCCGCAGGATGGCACCGCCCGGCCCGGTCGGCCGCGTACACGGCGCCGTCGGCTCCCCGGCGCACGGGAGCGCGAAGGTGTCCGCGCAGGTGTGGCGGCCGCCCGGGGCACGCTCGACTACCGGTTGTCGGCGAGCGGGTTCATGCTGGTGAGAGCGGCCCGGTCCCCCGGACGTCCCCGGTGATTCCCGGGATGCCCGAGGCTGCCGAGCCGGGGACAGCGTGCGCCCGGTCCACCCCGGCGGGCGCCACCAGGTTCCGGAGGGCGCCATGAGCTCACCATCCGTCCCGCCGCCCGCGCCACTGCCGCCGTGCGGCCCCGGGACCACGGACAAGGGCCTCAAGGGCGGCGCCCTGGGCCTGTTCTCCAGCACGGTAATCGGGCTGGCCTCCACCGCCCCCGCCTACAGCCTGGCGGCGACCCTCGGCGTGATCGTCGGGATCGTGGGCTTCCAGTCGCCGATCGTGGTCATCCTCGCGTTCGTCCCGATGTTCCTGATCGCCTACGGCTACAAGGAGCTGAACCGGGCCGACCCCGACTGCGGCACCACGTTCACCTGGGCGGCCCGGGCCTTCGGCCCCCGTACCGGCTGGCTGGGCGGCTGGGGCATCGTCGCGGCCGACATCATCGTGATGGCCAACCTGGCGCAGATCGCCGGCGCGTACGGCTTCCAGCTCATCGGCGCGGACGGGCTGGCGGAGAACACCTTCTGGGTCACCTTCGTCGGCGTCCTGTGGATCGCCCTGATGACCCTGATCTGCTACATCGGCATCGAACTCTCGGCCAACCTGCAGAAGGCGCTGCTCACGATCGAGATCGTGGTGCTGTTCCTGCTGGCGATCACCGCGCTGGTCAAGGTGTACGGCGGTACGGCGCCGAACGTCTCCTCGGAGATCTCGTGGTCGTGGTTCAACCCCTTCGAGATCAACTCGTTCGACGACCTGACCAAGAGCATCCTCGCCGGAGTGTTCATCTACTGGGGCTGGGACACCGCGGTGTCCGTGAACGAGGAGACCGTCGACCGCGACCGCACACCCGGCCGCGCGGCCGTCATCTCGACCGTCATCCTGCTGCTCGTCTACGTCCTGGTCACCACGTCCGCGCAGGCCTTCGCCGGTGTCGGCGACAAGGGCATCGGCCTGGGCAACCCGGACAACTCCGGAGACGTCCTCTCCAGTCTCGGCGCCGAGGTCTTCGGCACCGGAGGCTGGGGCACGGTCGCCACCAAGCTCCTGATCGTCATGGTGCTCACCTCGGCGGCGGCCTCCACGCAGACGACCATCCTGCCGACCGCCCGCACCACGTTGTCCATGTCCGCGTTCAAGGCCATCCCGCAGCGCTTCTCCCGCATGCACCCCCGGTTCCTCACCCCGACCTGGTCCACGGTGGGCATGGGGATCGCCTCGATCGTCTTCTACGTCATCCTGACCCGGGTGAGCGAGAACGTCCTGGCCGACTCCATCGGCTCGGTCGGCCTGATGATCGCCTTCTACTACGGACTCACGGGCTTCACCTGCGTCTGGTACTACCGCAAGGTCCTCACGCGCAGCCCGCGCGACCTGTGGACGCGCGGGATCATGCCGGGCCTGGGCGGCCTGCTGCTCCTCTACTTCTTCATCAACGCCTGCATCGTGTACGCCGCAGCCGACTACGGCAGCACCTCGTGGACCCTGCCGTTCCCGCCGCACTGGCAATTCGGCGGCGTCTTCGTCACAGGCATCGGCGCCCTCCTCGTCGGAGCCGTCCTGATGTTCGTGTACAGCGCGATCCGCCCGTCCTACTTCCACAAGGAGACGATCCCGGTGTCGTCCCACGACCGGGACGGCCACTGATCCCCCCACAACCGGAACGGGGGCGCGCGCGCCCCGCGGGGGCGCGGCGCGCGCGGGGCGGGGGCGGGCGACCGGGTGGGAGCACCCCGGCGCCGGGGGCCCCCCCACGCCCGGGCCGGCCACTGAGCCCCCCCCCACCCCCCCGGCCCCCCACCCGGGCGGCTGGGGCGCGGGCCGGCGGCCGTGCCGGGACAGCGGTGAGCCGCCCCGGTGGCGCGGGGGAAGTGACCACCGGGGCGGTGCTGAGGGGCGATGACGTCAGGCCGAGGCGCCCACCGCGACGTCCGTCGAGCCGTCGGGGCGCACTTCGCCGTCTTCGTCGACGTCCGGCGGAATGGTCGACACCGCGCTGGCGTGGAGATCCTTCGTACGCAGCATCGTGAAGCCGATGACCGCGGCGACGAACCCGAGGATCGCGCTCAGGGTCATGGCGCCGTGGAAGGCGCTCATGAACGCGTCCTGCCCGGTGGCCAGCACCTTGTCGCGCAGCGGTCCCGCGGACTGGGCGACGGCGTCGAGAGAGCCGGCGCTGATGCCGTGCGCGGCCTCCTCCGCGGCGCCGCTCCCCATCTGCTTGCCGACCGCCGAGGACGTGAAGTCGTCGGCAATGCTGTGCTGGAAGTACGCGCCGACGCCGGCGATACCGACCGCGATACCGACCTGCTGGAACGTCTCGTTGATGCCGGAGGCGACACCGGCCTTGGCCGGTTCGGTGACGCCGATGGCCAGCGCCGCCCGGGCCGGGTTGAAGGCGCCCATGCCGAAGCCGGAGATGACCAGCGCCGGGACGAGCACGGTCCACGACGAGTCGGCCTCGGTGAGGTTCAGGAACAGGATGCCGACGGCCATGACCAGCGTCGAGCCGCCCAGCAGCACCCGGAAGGGAACCTTGCCGATGAGCCCGCCGCCGAGCGCGCCGGCGACGAACATCGCGCCGGTCAGCGGCAGGAACCTGAGGCCCGTGCCCCAGGCGTCCACGTGCAGCATGTTCTCCAGGTAGCTGGTCTCGAAGAACACCGACGGCAGGGCGCCGGCGTTGCCGATCATGGCGACGAGGGAGATGCCCACGAAGGTGGGACTGCGGAAGAACGCCAGGTCGATCAGGGCCCGCTCGCCCAGCCGGCGCTCGATGGCCACGAAGAGCACCAGGAACAGCGCGCTGGCCGCGTACAGACCGAGCGTGGTGCCGCTGGTCCAGCCCTCCACCGGCCCGCGGATGGTGGCGAAGACCAGCGCTCCGAGCGCGATGCTGAAGGTGGCCAGACCGGTCCAGTCGGTGGGATGGGCCCGCTTGTTGAGCGACTCACGGACGCGCAGCGCGCCGACGAGGAGGGCGAGCACGCCGACCGGCACGTTGATGTAGAAGATCCAGCGCCAGGACAGCGCGTTGATCAGCGAGCCGCCGATGAGCGGGCCGGTGGCGACGGCGAGACCGACGGCGGCACCGAACGCGGTGAAGGCGGTCGCCCGCTCCTTGCCGTGGAACTCGTGGCTGAGCATGGCCGGACCGACCGCGAACATGATGGCGGCGCCGACACCCTGGACGGCGCGGAACCAGCTCAACTGACCGGATCCGTCGGCCAGTCCACAGGCCAGGGAGGCGACGGTGAAGATGGCGAAGCCGACCTGGAAGACCTTCTTGCGGCCGATCCGGTCGGCGAGCGATCCCGCCGCCACCAGGAAGATCGCCAGCGTGAGGGCGTAGGCGTCGAACACCCATTGGAGGTCGGCGAAGCTGCCGCCCAGGGAGCGATGGATCTGCGGCAGCGCGATGGAGACCACGCTCAGATCGAGCATCAGCATGAACGAGCCCAACGCGACGATCCCGAGTGTCCACCACCTAGTGGGCGACGGAGCGCGTTCTGCGGACATGCGAGAACCTTCCAATCAACAGGATCCTTAGATGATGGAAATCTAGATGATTGGAAAGCCATACGTCAACGTTCGTGACGGTCGGTAGCGACCGGCGCGTCGGCCGACGACCGACCTGCCCTATCACCGGAGCGCGGTCACCCACAGTGACGAGCCCGGGTACGACAGAAGCCCGCGGCGCCGTCGAAACGGCACCACGGGCTTCGTGGGCTTCTGAGTCGAGAGAGAAGGGGGGAGGGAAGCGCGGGCGGAAGGCTGGTGTCAGTCGGAGCAGACCGAGGCGGGCCAGCGACCCGCCATGAGGATGCCCAGCATCTTGCGCAGCGCCTCGCGCTCGTCCTCCGCGAGTGCGCCGAAGAAGGCCGACTCGACCTCCGTGGCCACCCGGTCCGCCGTCGCGAGCGCCGCACGGCCGGACTCCGTGAGGATCAGGTTGTAGCGCCGCCGGTCGGCCGGATTGCGCCGGCGCTCGACATGCCCGTTGCGCTCCATCTCGTCGATCACCGTCACGACGGTGGTCGGATCGAGATTGAGCAGCCGGCTGAGGTCCTGCTGCGAGAGCTCGGGCCCGCCGGCCAGCGCGGCCAGCACGAAGAAGTCGCGGATGCGCATACCGACCCCGGCCAGCGCCTTCTCCACATCCTCCACCAGCACCAGCCCGGCCTTGTGAAGCAGATAGCCGGGCCGCTCGGCGATGAGGAAGTCCTTCCGGGGGGATGCCCCGTGCTGCTCGGCGTTACCGCTGCGCACCATGAGCCGACTCCTTCAATCGTGGCAGTCTCCACCATCGAAGATACAACGGTTCTCCGGCGGACAACCCCTCCCCCTGGCGGGATCCCGCCGACCGGGGCCCGGCACCCCCCGGCGGCGGCCACTAGAACGACAGATTCCGGACCAGGGGGAATTCACCCGTCCGCAATCGGCGACGCGGCCCCGCACGTTACATCGATGCAAAATCGAACGGACCATCACGGTCCGCGTTCCTGAAATGGAATCGATCATTCTCCAGGAATGGACGAGGTCAGACAATTGATGATCACGTGCGGAGTCGGGCATTCAGCCGAGACGGCGAGGTGTCGCCTGTGTCTCGCATCACAGAGAGCGATGTGGCGCGCCTGCTAGGCTCCTTAATTGCCTGGCCAGAACATCGCTCTCAGCGACTCGAGCCACGCACGAGGAAAACAAGAGCGCTTCGCGCGACGGGGGAAAATAGAAATGGTTAATTTTTCGATCAGATGCTGTAGCGGACAACGCTGACGCCAGGGAAAGCGCGCTTCTCCGCGCCGATCCCACACCACTGGTGCCTAGGGCCGGTCTGACACAACTGGCCTGAAATCACTGGTCCGGCGTCCCACACCGGCCTGTTCGGCCGGTTCGGCGTCCATCACCCGCCTGCCGGCACCGGCACGGCATCCATCACTGATCCGACCTCATCCGACTTCAAAGGTCTGACACTGCGCACTGCGCCGCGCTACGCGCGTCGCGCCCTGTGCTCTTTTGTCACGCACCTCTCCATCACCACGGCCGTTTTTCGGACAGGGCTGCCATTCGACGCCGCTGTCCTCTCCAGCATGGAATGGAAAAGCTCGATGAAACAATCAAGCACTGCCCTCGCCGAAGCCCTGGAGGACTGGCTCGGCGACCCCGCGGTGGAGCGGAACTCCTTATCGTTCGCCGGGGCTCTGGAGCTCGACGAACGCGATGAACTCCCGTCCGCGGGAATCGAACGGGTCCGTGCTTTCGGATTCAACCGTTATTTCGTTCCTGAACGACTGGGGGGCGATCTCCGGGCCACCGAGGACATCCTCATGCTGACCAGGGTCATCGCCCGCCGGGACATGAACGTCGCGGTGAGCGAGAGCACCCAGGTCTGGATGATGCTCGCCTGGGTCGGCGGGAACGCCGAGCAGCAGGAGAAGCACGCGGCCACGGTCCTCGCCGGCGGGGTCATACCCTGTCTGGCCTACTCCGAGCCGGAACACGGCGCCGACCTGGCCGCCAACCGCTTCACGGCCGCCCCGGACGGCGGACAGTACGTCCTGACCGGCGAGAAGTGGCCGATCAACCGGGGCCGGACCTCCACCCACGTGGTCCTGCTCGGCATCACCGGCGACGAGACCACGCCGGCCAAGCGGCAGCAGTCCATGTTCCTCGTGGACCGGTCGCAGATCATCTCCGGCGAGGTGTCCGGGGTCCCCCGCGTCCCGACCTACGGCCTGCGCGGCTGCGACATCAGCGGAATCGCCTTCGACGGCGCCCGGGTGGACGCCTCGGCCCGGCTGGGCGCCGAGGGCGAAGGACTCGAACTGGCCCTGCGCGGCCTCCTGATCACCCGGACCTTCTGCACCGGCCTGTCACTCGGCACGGGCGACACCATGCTGCGGACCGTGACCGGGTTCCTGTCGGAACGGATCCTCTACGACGGACCCGCGACCGAGATCCCGTACGTCACCGAATCCCTCGCCAACGCCTACGTGAACCTGCTCGTCGCGGAGTGCGAGAGCCTCGTCGCGATGCGCGGACTGCACCTGTACACCGAGCAGTTCAGCATCTGGGCGAACCTGGCCAAGGTGGAGGTGGCCCGCCTGGTCGACTTCAACAGCAAGGCGCTGGCCCGCACGCTGGGCGCCCGGTACTTCATGCGCGCCGCCGAACACGTGGGAACTTTCCAGAAGATGCTCCGCGACGGCGCCGTCGTATCGGTCTTCGACGGCAGCGAGCCGGTCTGCCTGGACAGCCTCGCGCTCCAACTGCCCGCCCTGGCCAAGGCACAGGGGCACACCCCGGACGAGGACTGGCGGGCGCTGTACGACCTGCGGGCCGAACTGCCCGACTTCGAGCCACACCGGGTCAGCGTGTTCGGGCGCGGCAGGGACGCCACGTTCGCGAGCCTGCCCGCGCTGATCACCCGCCTCGCGGAGCTGTCGCCGTCCGCCGGCTGCGACGCGGACCGGCTCGACGTCCTGCGCGGCCGGGCCGAGGAACTGCGGCGGGAACTCGACGCGCTGCTCGCACGGGTCCACGAGGTACGGCAGTCGAGCGCCGGGCCGGCCGCGCAGCCGACGGCCTCCGCCAAGTCCACCCCGCCCCGGCTGATCCGGGTGGCGGAGGAGCTGAGCGCCCTGCACGCCAAGGTCGCCGCTCTCGGCGTGTGGCTGTTCAACCGGGACCACCTCGACGAGTTCTTCGCCGACGGCGAATGGCTCCAGGCCGCGCTGGCCCGCCACCACGTCCACCAGTACGAGACCGGCGACCTCGACCCGGAGACCGCCCACCGGCTCTTCGCCCAGCTCAACTCCCAGTACGCCACCGACGAGTTCTTCTCGATCCGCCGGATGCGCATGGCCGCGCCCGGCGCACGCGAGGCCGGCCAGGGCCATGAGTCGAACGCCGCCTGACAACCCCTCACTGCCGAACACCGGAAGGTATCGACCTGCGATGAGCACCACCGACATGACGATCGACGAAGTGAAGAGGGTCCTCCTCGAGGCCGTGGCCACCGAGGCGGGCGTCCCGGCCGCCGAGCT
Organism: Streptomyces sp. NPDC059371; assembly: GCF_042751995.1. Classification (NCBI taxonomy): domain Bacteria; kingdom Bacillati; phylum Actinomycetota; class Actinomycetes; order Kitasatosporales; family Streptomycetaceae; genus Streptomyces; species Streptomyces sp. NPDC059371. The sequence continues at coordinate 108,493 of NZ_JBHYXD010000017.1, forward strand.
GGAGACCGACCGGCCCTTCACCGACTACGGCCTGGACTCCATGGCGGCGCTGACCGTCGGCATGGAGATCGAGGACGTCTGCGGCCTCTCCGACCTGCCCGTGGACCTGCTCTGGGACCACCCGACGGTGGACACCCTGTCCGAGGCGCTGTGGAAGCTGATGACCGCCGAGCCCGTCTCCGCGGCCATGGACGGCACGCGATGACGACAGCGCGTCCGACGACGACGGCCGACACGACGGCTCCCGAGGGCTCGACGGGCCCCTCGGTCCGGACGGGTGAGCGGGCCTCCGCGGCTCCGTCGGCACCGACGGCTCCAATCGACTCCGTGCGTCCCGTCAACGCCCAGCAGGCCGGCCTGTGGTTCATCCACGAGACCGACCCGGGGTGCTCCGCCTACCACATCGTGTTCGGCGCCGAGGTCACCGCCGACGCGGAACTCGGCGTCCAGGCCCGGGACATCCTCGACGGCCTGACCCGTGAACACGAAGCCCTCCGGACCGGCTTCCGGGCCGGCCCGGAGGGGCCCGAGCAGTTCGTGCGCGACGCCGTGCCGCTCGACATCCGCCTCACCGACGTACGGGGGACGGACCCGCGGGAGCTGCGGGACCTCGTCAGGACGGACAGCCGGACCCCGTTCGACCTGTCCCGGCCGCCGCTGTGGCGCGTGCACCTCTACCGCACCGGCGAGCGCACCTGGGTGTTCACCCTCGTGATGCATCACATCGCGGCCGACTTCTGGTCACTGGCCCTGCTCCTCTCCGAGGTCCGCGGCCGCCTGGAGGGAACGCCGGGCCGGTTCACGCTCGACGGCGCCGCCTTCGCCGCGTACGCCGACCAGCAGCAGACCTTCCTGGCCGGCGAGAAGGCCCGGACGCTGCGCGACGGCGAGGAGAAGCGGCTGGGCGACGCACCGACCCATCTGGATCTCTACGGCGACCGGCCGCGCCCGCCCGCGCCGTCCTACGACGGCGGCTCGGCACCGTTCGCGCTGTCCGCAGCCACGACCGAAGCGGTACGCCGACTGGCGCGGGAGACCTCGGCGACGCCGTACACGGTGCTGCTGTCGGCGTACTTCGTGCTGCTGAGCCGGCTGAGCGGCCAGTCGGACATCGTGGTCGGCACCCCGACCTCGGGCCGGCTGCACCGGCGGTTCCGCGACGCCCTCGGCAACTTCGTCAACACCGTCGTCGTACGGGGCGAGGTCGACGAGGAGTCGACGTACCGCCGGCTGCTCACCGCCTCCCGCGAGCGGGTGCTCGAAGCCATGCGGGCGCAGGAACTGCCCTTCCCCTGGCTGGTACGGGAACTGGCCCCGCCGCGGGATCCGAGCCGGACGCCGCTGTACCAGGCGGGCTTCGCCTGGGACCGGCTGCCGTTCCTCTCCGACATGGACGCGTTCTTCCTCCTGGAGCCGGGCCAGGGCGGTGAGCTGGACATCGCCGGCGCCACCCTGCGGCCCTACCCGCTGCCGCAGCAGGAGGGCCAGACCGATCTGTGGATCGAGATGGGCGCGGAACGCGACGGGGCCTTCGCGGGTGTCCTGCGCTACAACACGGACATCTTCGGCGCGGGCACGGCCCGGGAACTCGCCGCCACGTTCGTCACCACGGTGGAGACCCTGGTCACCCACCCGGACGAGGCGCTGCGCGACCTGGTGCGCGGCGACGAGCGGCAGCGGGCCCGGCTCGCCGCCTGGGGTACCGGACCCGAGCGGGAGATCCCGGAGGCCCGGCTGCCGGAACTCTTCCGGGACCAGGTCACGCGGACGCCCGGCGCGACCGCGCTGACCGCCGACGGCGAGGACTGGAGCTACGCGCGGCTCCTGGACGCGGTCGAGCGGACCGCGGCCGCCCTGCGGACGGCCGGCGTCGCGCCGGGCGACCGGATCGCGGTCATGGCCGAGCGCGGCGCACCGCTCGTGGCCTCGCTGCTGGCGGTACTGGACGTGGGCGCCGCGTACGTCCCGCTCGACCCGAAGCTCCCCGTCGAGCGGCTGACGTACATGGCCGAGGACTCCCGCGCACGGCTCCTGATCAGCCAGAGCGACCTGCGCGACAGCCGGCTGCCCGGCCTTCCGGTGCTGGAACTGGACGACCTGGCCGCCGGAGTGAGCGGCACCGGCACGGACGGGGCCGAGGACGGGGCCGAGGAAGCAGTGGCGCAGGCCGGCGGCGGAGACGCGACGGCCGCCACGGCCTCCTCCGACCCCGCGGCCGGTTCTTCCGACCTGGCCTACATCCTCTACACCTCGGGCTCCACCGGGCGCCCCAAGGGTGTGGCGATCCCCCATAGCGCGCTGACGAACCTGCTCCTCGCGATGCGGGACGACACCGGATTCGCCGCGTCGGACAGCCTCCTCGCCGTCACCACGATCTCCTTCGACATCGCCGGCCTGGAGCTGTACATGCCCCTGGTGGCCGGTGGCCGGGTCATCGTGTGCGACAGCACGACCGCCGCCGACGGCGCCGCCCTCGCGGCCCGCATCGACGACTCCGGTGCCACCTGGATGCAGGCCACCCCCACCTCCTGGCGCATGCTGCGCGACGCCGGCTGGAAGGGCGAAGCACGTCTCAACGTCCTGTGCGGCGGAGAGGAACTCCCGCTGGATCTGGCCGAGTTCCTGGCCGAACGGGTGGCGAGCCTGCGCAATGTGTACGGGCCGACCGAGACGACCGTATGGTCCACCTCCGGCCGGGTGGAGCCCTCGTCCGGCATCGACATCGGCGCGCCCCTCGCCAACACCCAGCTCCACGTCCTCGACCCGCAGGGCCGTGGCGTCGAGCCGGGAGTCCCCGGCGAGCTGTGGATCGGCGGCGACGGCCTCGCCCTCGGCTACTGGGACCGGCCGGAGCTGACCGCGGAGCGGTTCGTCACCGGACTGCCCGCCGCCCCGGACCGGCGTCTCTACCGCACCGGTGACCGGGCCCGCTGGACGAGCGACGGCCGGCTGCTGCACCACGGCCGGCTGGACAACCAGGTCAAGCTGCGCGGCTACCGCATCGAGCTCTCCGAGGTCGAGGCCGTCCTCGGGGCGGTGGACGGCGTCTCCACGGCCGTCGTCGTGGTCCGCGACGACCGGCTCGTCGCCTATCTGGTCGCCGAGCCCGGGACCGAGCTGCGGACGGCGGACATCAAGTCGGCGGCCGCGGTGTCGCTCCCGCCGTACATGGTGCCCGGCATCGTCATGATCCTCGACGAGCTGCCCCTGACCGCCAACAAGAAGATCGACCGGAACCGGCTGCCGGAACCCGTCGTCGCCTCGGGCGCCGGATTCGAGCAGCCGCGCGACGCGACGGAGATCGTCCTGGCGCGGATGTGGACCGAGATCCTCGGGATCTCCCAGGTCGGCATCCACGACAACTTCTTCGACGTGGGCGGCCACTCGCTGCTCGCCGTCCGGCTCAGCGCGGCCATCCGCACCGAGTGGGACGTGGACGTCCCGATCTCCGACATGCTGCGCCAGGGCACCATCGCCGAACTGGCCGCCATCGTGCGGTCCGGCGGCCAGGGGACCTCGCGCACTCCCGTCGTCACCTTGCGGGAAGGAACGGCGGACGAGCGGCCCGTCTTCCTGTTCCACCCCTTCGGCGGCACCGTGTTCTGCTACGTCGAGCTGACCCACCACCTCCCGCAGGGCAGGCCGGTCCTGGCCATCGAGGCCCCCGGCATCCAGAACGAGGGCGAGGCGGAGATCAGCGTGGAGGCCATGGCCACCCGCTACATCGAGTACCTCAGGGAGATCCAGCCGGCCGGCCCGTACGCCCTCGGCGGCTGGTGCTTCGGCGGTGTCATCGGCTACGAGGTGGCCTGCCAACTGCGTGCCGAGGGCGAGGAGATCGAGTTCCTGATCGGCATCGACAGCCGGGCGCCCATCGAGGAGAACATCCCCGAGTCCGCGGACGACTCCACGATCCTCTCCTGGTTCGCCCGGGACCTCGCCGTGCCCGCCGGGAAGACGCTCGACATCCCCGCGGACCATCTGCGGACCCTCGGCGGTGACGCCGCGTTCGACCACATCCTCGAACGGGCCGCCGCCATCGGCGTCCTCGCCGAGGACGCGGACCGCGCGCAGATCCTGCGCTACTTCGAGGCCTACCTCGCCAACGGCATCGCCCTGCAGACCTACCTGCCCGAGCCCGCCGAGCTGGACCTGGTCCTGCTGCGCGCGGCCGACGAGCCCGCCGAGTACGGGCCGAAGCTCGGCTGGGAGGCCCTGATCAAGGGATCACTGAACGTCATGGACGTCCCCGGGGACCACAACTCGGTGATGTATCCGCCGCACGCCGAGACCGCCGCACGGGCGATCGCACCCCACATGGAAGGAGCCACCGACAATGGCGACCACTGAACCGGTCAAGGCCGAGTACGCGTTCCGTCTCCCGGTGACGCCCAAGGAGGCGTTCGCGCGGATCTCCGACCCCGCGCAGGACCCCGTATGGCAGGCGGCGTGCGTGGACGTGAAGCTGCTCGACGGGGAGCCGCGACCCGGCGGCCGGTACGAGATCACCTTCCAGCTCATCGGCAAGCGGATGGAATTCACCGTCGAGATAAGCCAGTTCGAGCCCGGCCGGCGCTCGAAGTTCCACACCCTCGACGGGCCGTTCCACTACGTCGGCACCTACGACTACGCCGAGAACGAGGACGGGACCACCACCGTGCACTGGACGTTCGAGGTGGAACCCGGGGACTACTTCGGGATCATGCCGAAGTCCCTGCTCAGGAAGGTGCTCGTCAACTCGGTGAAGAAGGACTCCGGAAAGCTCGCGGCACAGCTCGGACAGGGAGCACGCAACCGATGAACACACGTCAGGACAGCGCCCGCCAGGGCACCACCCGCCAGAACAAGGCCCGTCAGGACGAGGCCACGAAGGTCGTCGTCACCGGGCTCGGGGAGATCACCGCGCTCGGCGAGGACGTGGCCGGCACCTGGGACGCCATGCTGCGCGGCGAGAGCGGCTTAGGCCTGCTGGACGGGGAGTCCTGGGCCAAGGACCTTCCGCCGCTGCTCGGCGGGCGGTCGAAGACGGACCCCGGTCTCGGTCTTGAGTATCAGCAGCGCCGGCGGCTGAGCCGCTCCGCCCAGTTCGCGGTGAAGGCCGCGGCGGAGGCGTGGGCCGACGCGGGACTCGACGACGCGCCCACGGCCCCGCACCGGGTCGCCGTGGTGGTCTCGGCCGCGCTCGGCGACATGACCTCGATCATCGACGGCTGGGAGGCGCTGAAGACGCGGGGCTGGCGACGCGTACCCCCCATGACCGTGCCGATGTCCATGGGCAACGGCTCCGCGGCGGCCGTCGCCCTGCTGGTGAACGCGCGCCTCGGCGTGCACGCGACGGTGAACGCCTGCTCCTCCGGCACCCAGGCGCTGGTCACGGCGGCCGAACTGATCCGCGGCGGGGACGCGGACATCGTGGTGGCGGGCGGCGCCGAGGCCCCTCTGCACCCCTTGGTCCTGTCCTCGTTCGCGGCCATGCGGGCGCTGTCGCAGCGGGTCGACGACGCCGCGTCCGCCTGCCGCCCGTTCGACGCGGACCGCGACGGGATGGTCCTGGGCGAGGGTGCCGGCATCCTCGTCCTCGAGTCCGAGCGGCACGCGCGGGAGCGCGGCGCCCGGATCTACGCCGAGCTCGCCGGCGTGGGCATCTCGTCGGACGCGTACCACATCGTGCAGCCGGAGCCGAACGGCACCGGCACCGTAGCGGCCGTCCGCGCCTCGCTGGAGGACGCCGGTGTGACACCCGCGGACGTCGCGCACTTCAACGCCAACGGCACGGCGACCGGACCCGGCGACTCGTCCGAGGCCCGCGCGGTGCGGGCGGTGTTCGGGGACGCGGAACACGGTCCCGCGCTGACCGCGAACAAGTCGATGACCGGGCACAGCCTCGGCGCGGCGGGCGCGATCGAGTCGATCACCACGATCCTCTCCCTGTACCACGGCCTGGTGCCGCCGACCCGCAACTTCACCCGCCTCGACGAGGGCGTCTCGGTCGACGTGGTCCACGGCGGCCCGCTCAAGCTGGGACCCGAGCAGAACGTCGCGGTGAAGAACTCCGCCGGGTTCGGCGGCCACAACGTGGCCCTGACCTTCCGGGGCCCGGTCGACCGCGCCGACGGAGAGGCGGACGTGACGTGACGTCGTCCGAAGGCCGGGACCACGGCGCGGTCGTGACCGGGCTGGGCGCCCTGACACCGCTCGGCGCGAACGCGGCCGACGCGTGGCAGGCCCTGCTCGACGGCCGGTCCGGAGTACGGCGCCTGGACGAGGAGCGCGAGGACTGGCCCGCGGATCTGCCGGTGCGGATCGCCGGGACGGTGACCGCGGACCCGGTCGAGGTGCTCGGCCGGGTCCAGGCCCGCAAGCTCGACCGCGGGGAACAACTGGCCGTGGCGGCGGCCCGCGAGGCCTTCCAGGACGCGGGTCGGCCCCCGGTGGAACCGGAACGCCTCGCCGTGGTCGTCGGCACCGGGATCGGGGGCATCCTGAGCGCGCTCGGACAGGACGACCTGTACGAGCGGGCGGGCATGCGGAAGCTGTCGTCGTACGCGGTCCCCATGCTGATGCCGAACGGTCCGGCGGCGTGGGTCAGCATCGATCTGGGGGCGCGGGCGGGGGCCCGCGCCCCGGTGAGCGCCTGTGCCTCGGGCGCCGAGGCGATCGCCCTGGCGCTGGACCTGATCCGGCTGGACCGAGCCGACGTCGTGGTGGCCGGGGGCACCGAGGCCAGTCTCCATCCGTTCCTGGTGGCCGCGTTCGCGCAGATGAAGGCGCTGTCGCGGCAGGAGGGGGACCCGGCCGCGGTGTCCCGGCCGTTCGACGCGGCCCGCTCGGGCTTCGTGATGGCCGAGGGCGCCGCGGTCATGGTCCTCGAACGCGCCGAGTTCGCCCGCGCCCGGGGCGCCCGTGTCTACGGCACGGTGGCCGGCGCGGCCGTGAGCTCCAGCGCCCGGCACATCTCGGCGTCCGACACCGAGGGGCAGGTCCTCGCGATGCGGGCGGCGCTGCGGGACGCGCGACTGGAAGCCCGCGATGTCGGCCATGTGCACGCCCACGCCACCTCGACCCCCGGCGGTGACCTCGCCGAGGCCGAGGCGGTCGCGAAGGCACTGGGCGAACATCCGGTGGTAACCGCGACGAAGTCGATGACCGGTCACATGCTCGGCGCCTCGGGCGCGTTCGGCGCGATGTCCGCGCTGCTCGCGCTCCACCACGGGGTGGTCCCCGCCACCCGCAACCTGGACGAACCCGACCCGGCCGTCCGGCTGGACGTGGTCAGCGGCACCAACCGCACGGGCCGGTGGGACGCGGCACTCGCCAACTCCTTCGGCTTCGGAGGACACAACGTCAGCCTGGTGCTGACGCGTACGACATGAGCGGGGACCGGGGAGACGCGTACGGCGTGAGCGGGGACCGGGGAGACGCGTACGACATGAGCGGGGACCGGGGAGACGCGTACGGCGTGAGCAGGGACCGGGGAGACGCGTACGGCGTGAGCGGGGACCGGGGAGACGCGTACGGCGTGAGCGGGTACGGGGGAAGGGGGAGCACGGTCATGACGATCGGGGTGCTGGGGACGGGCGGGATCGCCGTCACCCTGGCGACGATGTTCGCGCGGGCCGGACACGAAGTACGCCTGGGCCCGGGGGCGCCGGGTCCGCTCGCCGTCGCCGACCCGGGGGAGGCGCGCGGCGCGACCGGCCTCGGGGGTGGGGGCGGGGCGCTCGTGTCCGGCGAAGGCAGGGCGATCGTGTCCGGCGGGAGCGAAGCGACGGTGACCAGCGCGGGCGGAGCGGTCGTGTCCGGCGGGAGCTGCGAGGAGGTGGTCGCGCGGTCCTCGGTGATCGTCCCCGCCTTTCTCGGCGTCCAGGGAGCGGTACAGCAGCTCAGGCCCTGGCGGGCAGGTCTGCGGGGGAAGATCCTGGTGGACATCACCAACCCGTTCACCGGCGGTCACATCGACTTCGTGGGCCCCTGGGCGGTCGGCGGCACCGAGGACCTCGCCGCCGCGTTCCCGGAAGCGCGGCTGGTGGGCGCCTTCAAGAACGTGTGGTGGGAGGCGTTCGACGGGTGCCCCGACCCGACCGCCCCCGACATCCACGTGATCTCCGACGACACCGAGGCGAAGCGGACGTTCCTGCGCCTGTGCGCCGCCACCCCCTTCACCTACGTCGACGCCGGCGGCCTGCACCAGGCCCGCCGGGTGGAACGGATGGTGTTGTCGGGAGTGAGCTCGACGGGGGTGTCGGCGGCCTGAGACGACGAAGGGGATGCCAAGGTCCTGAGCCGACGAAGGGGCCGTCCGGCCCACGGCCGGACAGCCCCTCGACACCTCGACAAGGCCCCGGTGGCTGGTCGGTGCGAACGGTCCGAGACCGGGCGGCCGCCTGTCGCACGGGGCCACCCCGTCAGTCCCGGCGGATGAGTTCCGGGTCGATACGGCGGCCCACCAGGGGCAGTGACCCCAGCGCCGCCATCGCCACCACCCCCGCCGCGGCGAGCACGAGCAGGGGAACACCGGCCACGTCCCAGCGGATCGCGCCGCCTCCGGTGATCAGGTAGCTGGACTCGGCGAGTTTGCCCGAGACCAGGGCCAGGACCAGTCCGAGGCCCAGGGGCAGCACGACCTGGGCGCACTGGACGGCCCGCATGGTTCTCGCCCGCGCGCCGATCAGCGTGACGGCGGTGACCTGCGCGCGACGCTCGACGGCCCGGTCGGTGACGGACACGAGGAAGGCGGCCACCCCGATGACCAGACCCATGATCATGCCCAGGGCGAGCAGGGTCTCGACCACGGAGATCTGCTCCAGCCCCTGGATGTTCAGCCCGACCAGTTCGATCTCGGCGATCGGAGCGACGGCGGCGATCCCGTCGAGGACGGCACGCACCCGCCCGGGGTCGGAACTGCCGGCGAGGAGAAACTCGGCGTCGCGGGGATGGGCGTCGGCGGGGAGGACCGATGGCGGAACGAGGAGTACGGCGCTGCCGACCGACGAGGCCGAATAGCCGCTGTAGACGATCCGCTCGTTGGGCACGGAAATGTTCAGCTTCTTGTCCTGGCCGCTGTCGGCACGGAGGCGGAAGGTGAACGACATGCCGGTTTTCAGGTAGGAACCCGAGCTCGAGTCGGTGTTGTCGAGCCTCAGCACCTCGCCATCCACGCAGCCCTCGGTGTGCACGGTCATCCGGCCGAGCTGGGAGCACGTGGCCACAAGCACCGTTTCCCAGGCAGGGTTGGTGCCGGACGTGGCGTTGGGATCGGCCCAGGAGTTCATGAGGACCGCGTGCGTACCGACGCCGGACACGGCAGTGAGATCCTGCTGCTGCCGCGTCGTGAGTCCCGACAGAGGCAGCGAGTACTCCTGCACGGGACCGGACGGGCGGGTCACCTGCTCGAGCTGGATGAGAACACCCTGGGCCAGCGAGGCGACGTAGACGAGCAGGACGAGACTGGTGACCACCCGCATCGTGCTGCCGGGCTCCGCCTCGTTGCGCCGCATCGCCATGTTGAGCGTCAGGGACCCGGTGGTCCGCGCCACCCTGCGTGCCAGCGCGTACGAGAGCAGCGGCAGGGTCAGCACCAGTCCGACGCCGGTCAGAACGACCCCGGCGACCACCAGCAGCGCGTTGACGCCGAGGCTGGAGGCGGGATGCCCCATCAGGCCCGTGGCGCAGAAGCCGCACACGATGCCGAGGCCGCTCAGCAGCAGCAGACCGACCCACTTGGACGGGGGCCGCGGCACCGCCGTACGCCGCACCGCGAGCGGGTTGGCGGTCGCGTCCCGCGCACTCTTGCGGCTGACGAGCCAAGCGAGGACGGGGCAGCCGACCAGGCAGACGGCGATCGTGACGACGGACAGGGCACCGTCGCCGGGATACCACCTCAAGCCCGGCAGACCGGCCCGGGACATCACCTGGTTGAGCAGCCAGTACTCGCCGAGTCCCAGCACCGCGCCGAGCAGTGCGGCGACGACGGTCTCGGCGGCGTTCACCCGCTGGGTGCCCTTGGTGCTCAGGCCGAGCAGACGCAGTGCCGCGAGGCGGCGCATCCGGCTGGCGGCGGAGAGCCGGGCGCAGACCGACAGGAAGATGCCCAGGGGCAGCAGGACCAGCGTGGCCAGGGCGAACCGCACATCGGTGAGGGTGGACGGCTCGACCGCGGGGAAGGGCGCGTAGCTGTACCCGAACCCTTTCAGGGTCCGGCCCTCGTGGGCCAGCTTGGCCCGGTCGGTCCCGACGTAGGCGTAGAGCTCGTCGGGATGGGCGAGCCCGGCCGGGCCGATCACGCCTGCCTCGCGTCCGGGCAGCAGGCCTTTGGCCGCGGGCGCGGACCGCAGCAGGTCATGCACGCGCGGGGAGACGAACACCTCGCCGGGAGCGGGGAGTTCGCTGAGTCCGGGGGGAAGCGCACGCGTGCCCCCGGTGCCCTTGGCGACGAACACCCGGGTGAACGACCGGGAGCCGTAGGCGTCGTCGCGCTGCAGGACGAGGGTGCCGTCCGCCGGCCCTTTGGCGGAGGTGACGGGCTGGCGGGCGGCGGCGCGGCCGTCGTGCGCGTCGAGGATCGCCGGAACGGTGAGGACGAGGGCGAGACAGCAGACGCCGATCGAACCGCCGGCGGCCATGAGGAGGAAACGTATGCGGTTGCCGCGTCCCGCCCCGAACAGCAGGCGCAGACCGAGCAGGAATTCCCTCACACGGCACCCCGTGGGCTGAGGACTCCGTCGGCCATGGTGTAGCGGGTGTCGGCCTGGGCGGCGACGGCCGGGTCGTGCGTCACCAGGATGACGGCGGTGCCCTGTGACCGGGCCAGGCCCAGGAACTCCTTGAGGACGGCCGAGGCGTTGGCGCTGTCGAGCGACCCCGTCGGCTCGTCCGCGAAGACGATCGCCGGCCGGTGCACCAGGGCCCGCGCGACCGCGACGCGCTGGCTCTGCCCGCCGGAGACCTGTCCGGGACGGCGCTCGCGCAGTTCACCGAGGCCGAGCCGTTCGAGCACCTTGCCGGCCGCCGCGAGTGCGGGGCCCTTGCGTTCTCCGGCCAGTCGCAGGGGCAGGGCGGTGTTCTCCTCGACGGTGAGTTCCGGCAGCAACTCGCCGTACTGGAAGACGAACCCGAACCGTTCCCGGCGAAGCGCGCTGATCTCGTCGTCGCCGAGATCACCGAGCGCCCGCCCTTCGAACCGCACCTGACCGCGCTTGACGGGAAGAACTCCGGCGAGGCAGTAGAGCAGCGAAGACTTCCCGGACCCACTCTGCCCGGTGATCGCCACGACCTCCCCGACGGACACCGAGAGATGAGCGTCAAGAACGGCCGGCTGATTGCCGTAGGAGAGGTCGACTCCCGTGGCAACAAGTATTTCTGACATGCTGTTGGCTTCCCCCAAAGAAGCGTGCGGGTCCAGGAGTACGTCCTGGACCCGCGATCTTGCCTGAGTGAGCGACTACCTCTGGTAGTGCTTGGTCGGCGAGCAGTTGTCAGGGTTCAGCGAGCCCTTGTCACGGCAGACGCGTATGTAGGCGTTGCTGGTTCACTGCGCGGCGTTGGGGTGGTCCGGGCCCAGCACCCGGATCCGGTCGGGCAGCAGAGTGGCCGACTCGTCGACCGCACCCTGCGCATCCCCAGCACACCCGAAACCGGGCACCACCCACGCAAGAGCTGCTGGCGGAGGTGGGCATCGGTGTCCCGCGACTGAGACTGGAACCCTGGGACCGGGGGCCACCGCAGGGCCCACACACGGCGCCGCCGCCACATCCGGAAAAAGCAAAAGCCCCAGGTCACGGCGAGTGAGTCCTGAGGCTTCCACAGAGCCGCCTTCGGGATTCGAACCCGAGACCTACGCATTACGAGTGCGTTGCTCTGGCCATCTGAGCTAAGGCGGCGCGCTGTCCACACCTATGGTGCGATCAGCAACGTCGGTAAGTCTACACAGTTTCCCGGGGTGCTCCGTACACCGCCCGGGGCGGGTGCTCCGGGGCGGCCCAGTGGGGCTATGAGCAGCGCTTTCCCTTCTCGGGAGGGGTGCCCTGGAGGAGGTAGCGGTTGATCGTGGAGTCGATGCAGGTGCTGCCACGACCGTACGCGGTGTGGCCGTCGCCGACGTAGGTCAGGAGCGTGCCGGAGGAGAGCTGGGAGGCGAGGGACTGCGCCCAGGGATACGGGGTCGCCGGGTCCCGGGTGGTGCCGACGACGAGAATCGGCGCCGCGCCCTTCGCCTCGATGCGGTGCGGCTCGCCGGTGTTCTTGACCGGCCAGTACGCACAGTTCAGCGAGGCCCAGGCAAGGCCCTCGCCGAAGACCGGGGACGCCTTCTCGAAGGCGGGGAGCGACTGCTCGACCTGGTCCGGGCCGGAGAAGGCCGCCGGCAGGTCGAGACAGTTCACGGCGGCGTTGGCGGACATCAGGTTCGCGTACCGACCGTCGGCGTCCCGCTCGTAGTAACTGTCGGAGAGGGCGAGCAGACCCGCGCCGTCGTTGTTCTTCATCGCGGACGTGAGCGCGTCACGGAGCTGCGGCCAGGCGCTCTCGTCGTACATCGCCGCGATCACACCGGTCGTCGCCAGCGCCTCTCCGAGCTTGCGGCCGTCCGGGTCCCCCGCCGGGATGGGCTCCTTGTCCAGTTGCCGGAAGAACGCCTTCAGGTTCCTGCCCACCTCGTCCGGGCTCGTACCCGCGTCGCCGAGCGGGCAGTCGCTGTGCCGCACGCAGTCCTTCGCGAAGGACTGGAACGCCGTCTCGAACCCCGCCGTCTGCTCCTCGTTGAGCTTGTGCGCGTTCAGGGACGGATCCAGCGCGCCGTCCAGCACCAGCCGGCCCACCCGGTCCGGGTAGAGGCCCGCGTACGTCGCCCCCAGCAGCGTCCCGTACGACGCCCCCACGTACGTCAGCTTCTCGTCGCCCAGCACGGCCCGCAGAATGTCCATGTCACGGGCCGCCTCGACCGTGGAGACGTGCCGCAGCAGATCGGGCGAGTGCGCCCCGCAGCCCTCGGCGAACTTCTTGAAGGCCTTGACGAGCTGATCCGTCTCCGGGCCGTCGTCCGGTGTCGTGTCCGTCTGCGTGTACGCGTCCATCGCGCGACCGTTGAGGCATTCGACCGGTTCGCTGCGGGCTACTCCCCGCGGGTCGACCGCCACCATGTCGTAGCGGGCCCGGACGTCCGCCGGATAGCCGATCCCGGCGTACGACTGGAGGTAGCCGACGGCCGAACCGCCCGGTCCTCCCGGATTGACCAGCAGCGAACCGAGCCGCTTGCCCGGCCCCGTGGCCTTCTTGCGGGAAACCGCCAGCCGGACGTCGCCGGAGCCGGGCTTCGCGTAGTCGAGCGGCGCCTTCATCGTCGCGCACTCGAAGCCGGGGACACCGCAACCGCGCCAGTTCAGCTTCTGCCCGTAGTACGGCGCCAGCGCCGACGGTGTGGCGCTCGGCAGCGCGGTGAGCACCGCCTCGGTCGTCGCGGCGGTCGTCGTGGAACTTCCCGAGGAGCAGGCGGAGACGATCAGCGCCGCGGCGGCCAGCAGTACACCGCTCGCACGGAGGGGGCGGGTCTGCCGTGGGGTGCGCCTCATGTGCATTTCGCGAGCGTAACCGTGCGCGATCAAATGATCACCTCCAGTCGCGGAAGCGGCCCGTACGAGTGACCCGGTCAACCGACCATCGGTCAGGTCGCTTCCCCACCAGGTCTACACCGAGCGGATCGGTCCTCGCCGACCGCACCGGTCGGACCACACCGGTCGGACCGCAACGGCCGAATCGCAACGGCCGGATCGACCGCACCGACCGGACAGGCCGCCCCTGACCAAGCCCACCGGACGAGTCTCCCCGCCCCGGGGGCGGCGCACCGGGATCAGCCCGCGCGGAGCGCCATCGTCATCGCCTCCACCGCCAGCAGCGGAGCGACGTTCCGGTCGAGCGCCTCGCGGCACGCGGCGATCGCGTCGATACGGCGCAGCGTCGACTCCGGCGAGCCGCCGCGGGCCAGCCGCTCCAGCGCGTCCTCCGCCTCGGCGTTGGCGATGGCCACGCGGGAGCCGAGCTGCAGGGCGAGAACGTCACGGTAGAAGCCGGTGAGGTCGATCAGGGCCAGATCCAGGCTGTCGCGCTGCGTACGCGTTCTTCGGCGCTTCTGCCGGTCCTCCAGCTCCTTCATGACGCCCGCCGTGCCCCGGGGCATCCGGCCGCCCTGCGCCGCGCCGAGCGCCGCCTTCAGCTCCTCGGTCTCTTTGACATCGACTTCCTCGGCGAGCTGCTTGGCGTCCTCGGACGCCGTGTCGATCAGCTCCTGGGCCGCCTTGAGACAGCCGCCGACGTCGTCGACCCGCAGCGGGAGCTTGAGGACGGCGGCCCGGCGCTGCCGGGCGCTCGGGTCCGTCGCGAGGCGGCGGGCCCGCCCGATGTGACCCTGCGTCGCGCGCGCTGCGGCCGCCGCCACGTCGGGCTCGATGCCGTCACGACGGATGAGGATGTCGGCGACGGCCTCGACCGGCGGGGTGCGCAGCGTGAGCAGCCGGCAGCGGGAGCGGATGGTCGGCAGCACGTCCTCGATGGACGGGGCGCACAGCAGCCAGACAGTGCGGGGAGCGGGCTCCTCGACGGCCTTGAGCAGGACGTTGCCCGCACCTTCCGTGAGACGGTCCGCGTCCTCCAGGACGATGACCTGCCAGCGGCCGCCCGCCGGGGAGAGCTGGGCGCGGCGGACCAGGTCTCGGGTCTCCTTGACGCCGATGGAGAGCAGGTCGGTACGGACGATCTGCACGTCGGCGTGGGTGCCGACCAGGCTCGTATGACAGCCGTCGCAGAACCCGCAGCCGGGGATTCCACCGAGCGCGCGGTCGGGGCTCACGCACTGCAACGCGGCCGCGAACGCGCGCGCGGCCGTGGAGCGGCCCGAGCCGGGCGGACCCGTGAACAGCCAGGCGTGCGTCATCTTCGACGCCTCGGGGAGCGGGGCTCTCGCGGCGACCGCCGTGACGAGGGCGTCGGCGTCCCGGGCAGCGGCGGCGAGCTGCGCGCTCACCTTCTCCTGGCCCACCAGGTCGTCCCACACAGGCATGGGCTCCGCCCCTTCCGTCGCACTTTGCCTCGCGTCGTCCATTGTGCGGGTCGCCACTGACAACCGAGGCCACCCGCCCTACTGGAGACCGCCTACCGCACCGCGCACCGCGCACCGCGCACCGGACTAGCGTCGCCGCCCGCCCCGCCCACGGCCCTGGCCCTGGTCTTCGTCCCAGTCGTCGTCCTCTTCGTCGCGTGGGCCCAGCAGTTCGTCCGCCAGGCTCGGGAGGTCGCCGAGCGGGGTCTCCTCGGCCCAGTCGGGACGGGGCCTGCGGCGCGGGGCGCCCGTCTCGTCCACCTGCGGCAGTTCCCGCGTGCGGTCGGAGGGACCCTCGGGCCCCGCCGGCCGCTCGTCGCGGAAGAAGCCCCGGGGCATCCGGTCCGTGGAGTCGCTGGACGGCTCGTCGCCCCGGCTCCCCGCACCCCTGTCCCGTACCGGAGGAAGAACGGCCGTCTCGTCCGCCGGACCCGGGTCCGGGGAGACGGCCGGCAGCACCGCCGTCTCGTCCGTCCCGCCCGGAACCGGCGGCTTGGGCAGCGTGGCCGTGTCCTCGACGTCGGCGCGGGATCCGAGGCGCTTGCCCGCACGGCGTGCGTCCGGTCGTACGGGCGGAAGCACGGCGGTCTCGTCGACAGCCCTCGCGTCGGTGACGACCGGCGTGGGCACCGTCGACTCGTTGTCCGGCGCGGAAGGCGCCACGGCCCCGGAAGACAGCGCGGCCCATGAGGGCTTCGAAGTGGCGGCGGGGGAAGCCGACGGAGACGCCGAGCGCTTCGAGGCCTCACCGGCCTCGAGTCCCTTCCCGGCACCGGCCTGCGAACCCGTCGGGCCGTCGGACTTCGGGGCCGTCCCGGCACCCGGCACCGCGGCCTCGGCCGAAGCCGCCGCGGCCGCCGAAGCGGCGGCGGCCTCCGCTGCGATCCGCCGGGCCTCCTCGGCCCGCAGCAGCGCCTCCTCGGCCTTCCGCTGCTTCTCCAGGCGGCGTTCCTCGGCCTCGACGCGCAGCCGCGTCTCCTCCTCGGCCTGCCTGCGTGCCCGTTCCTGCTCCGCGGCCCGTGCCTCCTCCTCGGCGAGAAGGCGGAGCCGCTCCTCCTCGGCGCGGCGGCGGGCATCCTCGGCGCGCTGCCGGGCCTCCTCCGCCTGGCGCTCGGCCTCACGCCGCTGGGCCTCCTCCAGCTCGCGCTGCTTGCGCTCCTCCTCCTCGGCGCGCAGCTTCGCGAGCTGGGCCTGGCGCTCACGCTCCAGGCGCTCCTCCTCCGCCTTGCGGGCGGCCTCTTCCTCGGCCTTGCGCCGGGCTTCCTCCTCGGCCGCCCTGCGCGCCTCCTCCTGGGCCTTCACCTCGGCCTCGGAGAGGGGCAGCAGCATGTCGAGCCGGTGCCGTACGACCGTGGTGACGGCCTCGGGCTGCTGCGCGGCGTCGACGACCATGTAGCGGCCCGGGTCGGCGGCGGCGAGCGTCAGGAAACCGGACCGTACGCGCGCGTGGAACTCGACCGGCTCCGACTCCAGCCGGTCGGGCGCCTCGGTGAACCGCTCGCGGGCGGCTTCCGGCGACACGTCCAGCAGAACGGTCAGATGCGGTACGAGCCCGTCCGTCGCCCAGCGGTTGATGCGGGCGATCTCCGTGGGGGACAGATCGCGGCCCGCGCCCTGATAGGCCACGGACGAGTCGATGTAGCGGTCGGAGATGACGATGGCGCCCCGCTCCAGCGCGGGTCGTACGACCGTGTCGACGTGCTCCGCGCGGTCGGCGGCGTACAGCAGGGCCTCGGCGCGGTGCGAGAGGCCCGCGGACGACACGTCGAGAAGGATCGACCGCAGCCGCTTGCCGACGGGCGTGGCGCCCGGCTCGCGGGTCACGACGACCTCGTGGCCCTTGGCCCGGATCCAGTCGGCGAGGGCCTGCGCCTGGGTGGACTTGCCGGCCCCGTCACCGCCCTCCAGGGCGATGAAGAAGCCGCTCGTGGCGGGCACCTGCGCCGGGTCGTCACCGCCGCGCAGCGCGTCCAGCAGGTCCTTGCGCAGCGGCACGCCGGAACGGTCGTCGACCTTGGCGAGCACCAGGGCCGCGACCGGCAGCAGGAGCGCGCCGACCAGCATCAGCGTGAAGGCGGCGCCGCCGTGCGCGAACACGAACTTGCCGCTTTCCAGACGGTGCGGGCCGATCGCCGCGGCGACCAGCGGCGCCACGATCGCGCCGACCGCGACGAAGACCCGTACGACCGCGTGCAGGTGCTCGGTGGTGCGGGCCCGCCGGTGGTCCTCGGTCTCCTGGTCGAGCAGCGCGTGTCCGGTGTTGGCGGCGACACCCGCACCCACGCCGGCGAAGGCGAGGATCAGCAGCACGGTGGTGACGTCCGGGACGAGGCCCGCGGCCAGCAGCGTGATCCCGGTGAAGGCGATCGCCAGCGCGAGCAGCCGGCGCCGCGACAGCGACGGGAGCAGGGAGGGGGCCGTGCGGATACCGGCGACGACGCCGCCGGTCAGCGCCAGCACCAGCAGTCCGTACGTCACCGGTCCGCCGCCCAGGTCGATGGCGTCCAGCACGGCGACGGCGACGGCTGCCGAGATCGCCCCGGCCACGGCGGCGCAGGCCGGCACGAGGAGCGGGATCGCGCCCGTGCGGCCCTTGTCGCCGCCGGTGCCCGTCTTCGGGCGGCGCAGTCCTTCGAGCGGCGACCGCGCGCGCGGAGTGCGGGCGTCGGGCAGTTCGAGGAAGGTGATCACCGAAAGGGAGGCCGCGAACAGTCCGGCCGCCACGTACGAGGCGAGCGCCACCTGGTGCAGGTGGAACCAGTCGATCCCGGCGCCCAGCAGGTTGCTGACGAGGGAGACGGCGACCAGGGCGAGTGCCGCGATCGGCACCGCGACGAACGCGGTGCGCAGGGACAGCCGCCGCAGGGCGTCCATGTGGTCCGGCAGCGGGCGCACGGTGGCGCCCTCCGGCGGCGGCGCGGGCAGCAGCGCGGGCGCCGCGCTCTCCCGGCACACCGTCCAGAACCGCTCGGCGACCCCGGACACAAAGACGATGACCAGGAGTACCGCGAGCGCGTTGTCCGGGGTCCAGTCGATGAACAGGGGCGCGACGATGAGGAGCGCGGCCCGCAGGCCGTCGGCCACGAGCATGGTCCAGCGCCGGTCGAGCGGTCCCTCGGGGGAGGTGAGCGATGTCAGGGGCCCCAGGAGCACGGCTCCGAAGAGCAGCGTCGCGAGGACGCGTGCCCCGAAGACGGCCGCCACGGCGAGGGCGGCCCCGCGGGCACCACCGCCGAAGGAGCCCTCGGAGATCGCCGCCTGGAGCGCGAGCACGACCAGGACAAGCAGGGACAGGACGTCCGCGACACCTCCCACGAGGTGTGCGCTCCACAACCGCTTCAACTGCGGTTGCCGGAGCAGTGCGCGGACGGCACGCTCGCGCGAATCCGCGACCAGGGCTTCGTCGGGGGCCCAGTTGTGGGCCGTTGGCTGCTCGGCTCGCGTCATCCTGCCAGCCTATCCGGACCCACTGACTCCCCGGAGGGCTGCCCGAACAAACGGACGCCCCCACACCAAATGGTGTAGGGGCTTCCGCTCTTCGAGAGGGTCCGGCGGGTGGCTCAGCGGGGGCTCAGCCCTCCGAGGTCGCCGTCTTCTTCGCGGCGGTCTTCTTCGCGGGCGCCTTCTTGGCCGCCGTCGTCTTCGAAGCCGTCGTCTTCTTGGCGGCGGCCTTCTTGGCCGGTGCCTTCTTGGCGGGCGCCTTCTTGGCCGCCGTCTTCTTCGCGGTCTTCTTGGCCGGGCCCTTGGCACGCTTCTCGGCGAGCAGCTCGTACCCGCGCTCCGGCGTGATGTCCTCGACGCTGTCGTCGGAACGCAGCGTGGCGTTGGTCTCGCCGTCGGTGACGTACGGGCCGAAGCGGCCGTCCTTGACCACGACCGGCTTCTCGCTGACCGGGTCGGTGCCCAGTTCCTTCAGCGGCGGCTTGGCGGCCGCGCGGCCCCGCTGCTTGGGCTGGGAGTAGATCTCCAGCGCCTCTTCCAGCGTGATCGTGAAGAGCTGGTCCTCGGCGGTGAGCGACCGCGAGTCCGTGCCCTTCTTCAGGTACGGACCGTAGCGCCCGTTCTGCGCGGTGATCTCGACGCCCTCGGCGTCGGCGCCGACGACGCGCGGCAGCGACATCAGCTTGAGGGCGTCCTCCAGCGTCACCGTGTCGAGCGCCATCGACTTGAAGAGCGAGGCGGTACGCGGCTTGACGGCGTTCTTGCCCGTCTTCGGCGTGCCCTCGGGGAGCACCTCGGTGACGTACGGGCCGTAGCGGCCGTCCCTGGCGATGATCTGGTGACCCGACTGCGGGTCGGCGCCGAGCTCGAAGTCCCCGCTCGGCTTGGCGAGCAGTTCCTCGGCCAGGTCGACCGTCAGCTCGTCCGGGGCCAGGTCCTCGGGCACGTCGGCACGCTGGTGGTTCTCGTCGTCCTTCTCCCCGCGCTCGACGTACGGACCGTAGCGGCCGACGCGCAGCACGATGCCGTCACCGACCGGGAACGAGGACACCTCGCGGGCGTCGATGGCGCCCAGGTCCGTGACGAGCTCCTTGAGACCGCCCAGGTGGTCGCCGTCGCCGTTGCCGGCGTCGGCGGCGCCGGCGGTGCCGGTCGCGTCGCCCTCGCCGAAGTAGAAGCGCCTCAGCCACGGCACGGCCTGCGCCTCACCGCGGGCGATGCGGTCGAGGTCGTCCTCCATCCTGGCGGTGAAGTCGTAGTCGACGAGCCGCCCGAAGTGCTTCTCCAGGAGGTTGACCACGGCGAACGACAGGAAGGAGGGCACCAGGGCCGTCCCCTTCTTGAAGACGTAGCCGCGGTCGAGGATCGTGCCGATGATCGACGCGTACGTCGACGGGCGGCCGATCTCGCGTTCTTCGAGTTCCTTGACCAGGGAGGCCTCGGTGTAGCGGGCCGGCGGCTTGGTGGCGTGGCCGTCGACCGTGATCTGCTCGGCGGACAGCGGGTCGCCCTCGCCGACCTGCGGGAGGCGGCGCTCACGGTCGTCGAGTTCGGCGTTCGGGTCGTCCGCGCCCTCGACGTACGCCTTCAGGAAGCCGTGGAAGGTGATCGTCTTGCCGGACGCGCTGAACTCGGCGTCCCGGCCGTCGGCGGACGTGCCCGCGATCTTCACGGTGACGGAGTTGCCGACCGCGTCCTTCATCTGGGAGGCGACGGTGCGCTTCCAGATCAGCTCGTACAGCCTGAACTGGTCGCCGGTCAGTCCCGTCTCGGCGGGAGTGCGGAAACGATCACCAGAGGGGCGGATCGCCTCGTGCGCCTCCTGCGCGTTCTTGACCTTCCCGGCGTACGTACGCGGCTGCGCCGGCAGGTAGTCGGCGCCGTAGAGCTGGGTGACCTGGGCACGGGCGGCCGTGACGGCCGTGGCCGACAGGGTCGTGGAGTCCGTACGCATATAGGTGATGAAGCCGTTCTCGTACAGCTTCTGCGCCACCTGCATGGTCGCCTTCGCGCCGAAGCCGAGCTTGCGCGAGGCCTCCTGCTGGAGCGTCGTCGTACGGAACGGCGCGTACGGCGAACGGCGGTAGGGCTTGGACTCGACCGAGCGAACGGCGAAGTTCGTGTCCTGGAGGGCGGCGGCGAGCGCGCGGGCGTTCGTCTCGTCCAGGTGGAGCGTGTTCGCGCCCTTGATCTGGCCGAGCGAGTCGAAGTCGCGGCCCTGGGCGACGCGCTTGCCGTCGACCGAGGTCAGCCGGGCGACGAGGGTGGACGGGTCGCTCGCGTCACCGGTGCGGCCGGTGCCGAAGGTGCCGGTCAGGTCCCAGTACTCGGCGGAACGGAAGGCGATGCGCTCGCGCTCCCGCTCGACGACGAGCCGGGTCGCCACGGACTGGACGCGGCCGGCCGACAGGCGCGGCATGACCTTCTTCCACAGGACCGGCGAGACCTCGTAGCCGTAGAGACGGTCGAGGATGCGGCGGGTCTCCTGGGCGTCGACCATGCGCTTGTTCAGCTCGCGCGGGTTGGCGACGGCGCTACGGATCGCGTCCTTGGTGATCTCGTGGAAGACCATCCGGTGGACGGGAACCTTGGGCTTCAGGACCTCCAGGAGGTGCCACGCGATGGCCTCGCCCTCGCGGTCCTCATCGGTGGCGAGGAAGAGTTCGTCGGAGTCCTTCAGCAGGTCCTTGAGCTTCTTGACCTGGGCCTTCTTGTCGGCGTTGACCACATAGATCGGCTGGAAGTCATGTTCGACGTCCACACCGAGGCGGCGAACCTCACCGGTGTACTTCTCCGGCACCTCCGCGGCACCGTTGGGGAGGTCGCGGATGTGCCCGACGCTCGCTTCGACGACATAGCCGGGGCCGAGGTAGCCCTTGATCGTCTTCGCCTTGGCAGGCGACTCGACGATGACGAGTCGGCGGCCGCCGTGTGCGGTGTCGCTGGTCGGGGACAACTTCGCTCTTCTCTCCGGTCGACGCGGAATCTCCTCGGGCTTTGCTCCCGAGGGGTCGGGTCATGCTGACGCTGCGGAGTGTGACGGTACATCCCGCCCCCGTGTCAAACGGGAAAAGCCCGCAACGGCCACTCGAACGGTAACCCGACTACCGCCATTCCTGCCGCCCGGAGTGTCGACCCGCTCTTCCGGGCCTATCCGGAGGGTAACTTCCCAGTTACCGGAGCGGTGCTGCTCACGCGCGGTCTCACAGGCGCGTGAAGCACCACACCCCGAGTGCCAGCGCCCCGCTTCCGGCGACACCCGCGAGGGTCGCCGATGCGACGCGGTTCACACCGTGGGCGACCGGTTCGCCCTGCCGTACCCGGACCACCGTCCAGACCAGTATTCCGCCTCCGAACAGGGCGAACACCATCCCCGCGAAGATCGCCGGCCCGATTTCCATGGCTCTGTCCTTTCACCCCGGGTCCCCAGGCTCGGGAGGCTGACACGCCCCGGCAGCGGGCGTACGAACCCACGGTGAACGCCGGGCAACCGGCGCCCCATGGGCCCCTCACGCCGCACCCGACGCCTCGGTCCGCCCCACCGCCCACCGTCCGCAGACGCGGCCTTCCGCGCCCCCGACTGTGGCGAATCCGTCGTTCCCGTCCCCTCCCGACCGGCGGCCGGCGGTCTCCGCCCAGCGCTCCGCCCGCTCCCGGCTCACTCGACCCGCCGCCGCGGAGTCACTCTCCCCCGCAGCCGGACTCTTTCTTTCTCGTCCTTTTCCACGAAGCCTTTCCCGTGGCTTGAGTCCGCGCCCCGTCCGTCCGCCTATCCATATCCGTCATGCGGGCCGGCCATTCATATCGGCCGTCCCGTACGCCCCCTGTCCGGGCCATACGGTTACGCCGGGTAACCACCTCCGACGATCACGGCCCCGACGAAGCCGGCCGCAGGTTGGCCGGATTCCCCTCCCGGGTGGACGGCACCGAAGGAATTCGGGCGGAACACGAACCAGGACGGCAGGGTCCATCCCCTGCGGCGCGAGCAGGCGCGGGCAGGGCCGGCCGTCTCCTCGTAGCCTCCCCGCCGCGCCGGGACGGGGCATCCGGCGGTCCGACGGCCCGCCCCCGCTACTCGACCGGCTCCAGGAATCCCTGCTCGACCAGCAGGCGGATCTGGGCGGGTGTGCGGTCCCGTAGCAATACCGGGTCCTCACCGACCAGTTGGGCGATGGCGTCGAGGATCCGGCCCGCGCTCAGGGTGCCGTCGCACACGCCGGCGAAGCCCGCGCCGACCGTGTCCACCTTGGTGGCCCGGCGCATACCCCGGTGCTGACGCAGCACCACATGCTCCGGGTCCTCGGCGCCGGGCAGTCCGACCTGCTCCTGCACGACCTCCGCCACCAGTCTGAAGTGACCGGCCAGCAGACCCGCGTCGTCGTGCCGTCTCAGATAGTCGACCCGGTCGAAGTGCTCACGTACGGCGTCGCCGAGCGGCTGCTCGACGGAGTGCGGCCACTCCTCCACCGTGATCGACGGCTGTGCCGCGGTCGTCCTGCGCAGGGTGATCCACCCGAAGCCGACAGCCTTCACCTTGCGGGTCTCGAACTCGTCCAGCCACGCGTCGTACCGCGCCTGGTAGTCGGCCGGGTCGGCCCGGTGGTCGCCCGAGTCGCGCAGCCACAGCTCCGCGTACTGCGTGACGTCCTGCACCTCGCGCTGCACGATCCACGCGTCGCAGCCGCGCGGCACCCACGAACGCAGGCGGTCCTGCCAGTCCTCGCCCTCCACGTGCTGCCAGTTGGCCAGGAACTGGGCGTACCCCCCTTCGTTCAGCCGGTCCCCCGCCTCTTGAACGAGCGTGCGGCACAGATCGTCCCCGCCCATGCCGCCGTCGCGGTAGGTCAGCCGGGCGCCCGGCGAGATCACGAAGGGCGGGTTCGAGACGATCAGGTCGTACTTCTCGTCCGCGCGGACCGGCTCGAACAGGGAGCCCTGGCGCAGGTCGGCGGCCGGGGCCCCGGAGAGCGCGAGAGTGAGCGCGGCGACGTGCAGGGCACGGGGGTTCAGATCGGTCGCCGTCACGCGTGTGGCGTGCTGCGCTACATGCAGGGCCTGGATCCCGGAGCCGGTGCCCAGATCGAGCGCGGAGTCGACGGGCCGGCGCACGGTGATGCCTGCGAGGGTCGTCGAGGCGCCTCCCACGCCGAGGACGACCCCTTCGTCCCGGCTGCCGATGCCGCCCGCACCCCCGACGGCGCATCCGAGGTCGGACACGATGAACCAGTCCCCGCCATCGGGCCCGCCGTAGGGCCGGATGTCGACGCTCGCCGCGACCTCGTCCCCGCCCGTCCGGGTCAGCCAGCCGCTCTCCAGGGCGTCCTCGACGGGCAGCACGTCCGCCACGCGTGCGTACGGCACAGGCTGCTGCAGCAGGAACAGCCGGACGAGCGTCTCCAGCGGTGTGTCCCCGCGGGTCGCCCGGAGTGCGGGCACGGTCTCGCTGCGTGCCAGCGCGGCGTACGCGGCGGCACCGAGCAGGTCGAGGAGACCGTCCGCGGTGAAGGAGGCGCCGAGGAGCGCGCTCCGCAGCCGGGCGGCGATGTCGGCACGATCGGACGAGGGCAACGGTGGCAGGCTGGTGTGACTCACGCCTCCCATTGTGTCCGCTATCGCCCACGGGCACCCACACCTGTGGACAGAGCCCGCCTGTGGACATCCCCACCTGTGGACAGAGGTTCACCTGCCGACCGCGGACCGCCCGTGGGCAGAGGTTCACCAGTCGACCGCGGCTCGCCAGTCGGACAGCGGTTCACCAGTCGACCGCAGCTCGTCCGTGGACAGCGGTTCGGCAGTCGACCGCGGCTCGTGTGGACAGCGCCTGCCGCGCGCGCCGCAGGACCCAAGGAGAGCCCGGCACGCAGGCG
>NZ_JBHYXD010000018.1:0-49203 GCF_042751995.1 Streptomyces sp. NPDC059371
GCGCCGATGGTACTGCAGGGGGGACCCTGTGGGAGAGTAGGACGCCGCCGAACAAATTTTAGAGAGCTGGTCCCCGAACTTCGGTTCGGGGACCAGCTCTTTTTTGTTTGCTGTCACTTGAAGTTCACGTTACGCGACCAATATCCCCATCATGAGTACTGCTGCCATGCTCACCGCCGCGGGAGTCGGATCCGGTGACGAGGTCGTCGTCCCGGCCTTCGGGAACGTGGAGGTCGCCGAAGCCGTCACCCAGGCCGGCGCCACCGTCGTCTTCGCCGACATAGACCCGGTGACGTACTGCCTCGACCCCGACGCGGTGGAGGCAGTCATAACCCCGCAGACGGCGGCGCTCGTCGTCGTGCACCGCTTCGGGCGGACCGCCGACCTGGCGCGGCTGCGGGAGCTGGGGCAGCGGCACGAGGTGCTGGTGCTGGAACAGGGCGAGTCCGAGGCGCCGTACGACGAGATCGCGCAGCGCAGGGAGCGGGCCGCCTACCTCGACGGCAGGCTGAGGGGCGTCCGCACGCCGGTCAGCGGCGACGGACACACCTACCAGCAGTACGTGGTGCGGGTGCCCGGCAACGGGCGTCCGGACCGTGACGCCTTCGCAGCGGCCGTACGGGCCAGGGGAGTCGAGTGCCGGGTGCCGGTGAAGACGCCGGTGCACCGCCTGCCCGGGTTCCGCATGGACGTACACCTTCCCGAGACCGAGCGAGCCGCCGACGAGACCCTCTCGCTTCCTGTGGACGGGACGTTGACGAAGCGGGAGATGCAGCGGATCGTCTCCGCGTGCAACGCACTCGGCGGACTGCTGCAACCGGCCTTCTGATCAGGGCCGTACAGGTTGGGAACACGGTCCAATTCAGGGTATGATCTCTCTTGTTGCCGCGAGGGAAACCTCAAAAGCGACAGGCCCCCCTAGCTCAGTCGGCAGAGCGTCTCCATGGTAAGGAGAAGGTCAACGGTTCGATTCCGTTGGGGGGCTCAAGCAGAAAAGGCCTCCGCCCTTGTGGGCGGGGGCCTTTCGCATTTCCCGGGTTCCGAGCCGACGGACCTCGGCTCCCGGGACCCGAGTCCCAGGAGCGTCGGTCCTGCGGTTCTCAGTCCGTGTGGAGGCCGGGGACACGCATCGCCAGGATCGCCATGTCGTCCGACGGGGCGTCGGAGGCGAAGCGTTCGACCGCGCGCATGATGCGTGCGGCGACCGCGCCGGCCGTCAGACCCGTGCAGGTGGTGAGGACGTCCGCGAGACCGTCGTCGCCGAGCATGCGGGTGCCCTCGCGCCGCTCCGTGACGCCGTCCGTGACACACAGCAGGACATCGCCCGGATCGAGCGTGACCCTCTGCTCGTACAGCTCCAGGTCCTCCATGACACCGAGGAGCGGCTGCGGTTCGGCGGCCGGCTCGACCGTTCCGTCCTGCCGCAGGCGCAGCGGGAGCGGATGGCCGGCACAGACGACCTTCAGGACGGCGCTGCCGTCCTCCTGGGGCCACAACTCGCCGTAGAGGAGCGTCAGGAAGCGGCTGCGGGCGCCCTCGTCGAGGATCGCGGAGTTCAGCCGCTCCAGGACCGCGGGGCCGCCGTAGCCCTCGCGGGCCAGCAGGCGCAGTGCGTGCCGGGCCAGGCCCGTGACCGCCGCCGCCTCCGGGCCCGTACCGCAGACGTCGCCGATGGCGAAGCCGTACGCGCCGTCACGGATCGGGAAGAGGTCGTAGAAGTCGCCGCCGACCTCGTTGCCCTCGCCGGCCGCCCGGTAGATGACCTCGACCTCGACGCCCTCGATCTGCGGGAGTTCGGGAGGCAGGAGACTGCGCTGGAGGGACTGGCTGATGGCCGTGCGCTCCGAGTACAGGCGGGCGTTGTCCAGTGCGAGAGCCGCTCGCCGGGAGAGGTCCTCGGCCAACTCCAGGATCTCCTGGCGGAAATGCTCGTCCGACGGCTTGCCGAGGGTCAGCATGCCGATGACACGATTGCGGGCGACCAGGGGAAGGACGACGGTCTCGCCGCCGACCGCCGCGGCCGTCGCCAGGGTCGGGCCGATGCCGTAGCTCGCCGACGGCTGCCCGCCGAGGCCCAGACTGCGCATCGAGGTCCGCAGGGCGGCGTCGTGGGCGGCCGCGGCCGGAGCCGACCAGACACGGGCGCCCGGGGTGGGCACCGGGTCCGGCGGGGCGATCTTCGAGAGCAACGCCTTGAGGCCGTCGATGAGTTCCTCGTCCTCGTGCAGGACGTAGGAGAGGTACGGCTCGGAGGCCTGGTCGGCGATCGTGTACACGGCGCACCAGGTGGCCAGGGTCGGGACCGTCATCTGGGCCATGAGGGCGAGCGTCTGGTCGCGGTCCAGGGTACCGGCGAGCAGGTCCGAGGCCTCGACGAGGAAGGACAGCGAGCCGCGGCGCAGGCGTTCCAGTTCGCCGAGGCGGGCCGATTCCACCGCCAGGGCGATGCGGTCGGCGGCGAACTGGAGGCGCAGGGCCTCTTCGTTGGAGTAGCGTCCCGGCGATTCGGCCGCGACGCCGAGGGAGCCGGTGAGGCGGCCCTCGACCTTCAGCGGGACGGTGACGACCGAGCGCATGCCGGTGCCGCCGAGGAGCGGTACGGCGCCGGGGACGAGGGTCAGGTCCTCGTGGACGGCGGGCATCCGGGCCGAGCCGTAGCGGCCGGGCCCCGCCTCGACGGGGACGCGGGCGAAGCGCTGGCGGGCGGAGGGCAGGCCCGTGGAGGCGCGCACCTCCAACTCCGTCTCGTCGTCGGTGGCGAGGAGCAGGAAGGCGGAGTCGCCGTCGAGCATGTCGCGGGCCCGTTCCACCGTGCGCTGGAGGAGACCGTCGAGGTCGTCCGGGGCCGGTGATCCGATGAAGACCTCGAACGGATCGGTGGCCTGGCCCTCTGCGTGGGTGCCCGTGTCCGAGGCGGGTCCGCGCAACGGGGTCTGCAGGACGGCGCGTTCGTGGTCGCGTACGAGGAGGCAGACGGTGGAGGGCTCGCCGGTCGTGTCGCGGACCCGCAGGTGCGAGGCGTACACCGGGGTGACGCGGCCGTCGGCGCAGCGGACGCCGTAACTGCCTTCCCAGCGCGAGAGTTGGAGGGCTTCGACGATTCCGGTGCCGGTGCCGGGGGTGTGCGGCCAGGCCGCGAAGTCGGTGAGCGGTTTGCCGATGACCTGCTCGGCCGCGTATCCGAAGAGTTCCTCGGCGTCCTCGTTCCAGGCGTTGACGGCGCCGGTGCGGTCGATCTGGACGACTGCCACGCGGACGCGGCCGTCGGCCAGGGGGAGGAGGTCGGCGGGGAGAGAGGGGCCGGCGGTCCGGGTGCCGATGGCGCGCTCGGGGAGGTCGAGCTGGAACCAGACCTGCTTGTGCGTGGGCGTGTAGTCGACGCCCCAGCGGCGGGCGAGAGCCGCGCAGAGCTGGAGGCCGCGGCCGCCCTCGCGGTCGGGGCTTCCCATGTTGATGGCCGCCGCCTGGAGTGGAATCTCACGTTCCGGGTAGCGGTCCGCCACCTCGATGCGCACGCCGTCGTCGCTGCGCAGACACAGAACGTCGGCGGAGGTGCCCGCGTGCACGACGGCATTCGTGACCAGCTCGCTGGTCAGAACGACGGCGTCGTCGACGATGTCGGCGAAGCCCCAGCCCTGGAGGGTGTCCCGGACGAACGAGCGGGCGGTCGCGACGGACCGTCCCACGGGTTCGAAACTGGCGGCCGCGCGCGCGGTGATCACAGAACTCCTTGTCCGGTCGTCGGCGGCGTGCGGGCTTCCGTGGCCGGCCCGCTCCTGCGTGGGCAGAGCGTGGTGCCCTGTCGGCCGGGGATCCTGGGGTGTCTCCCCGGGATGCAGTCCGGTGGTCATGGTGCGGTGCCCTCCGATGCCTGCCCGCTCGTACTCGTGCCACCGCCCAGGCCGGACGGGACCGGCACGGCTGGACAGCCGCTTGCAAGGTTACTTACCTCCGCGGCCCCCGCGGATGCCGGTCGCGGGTGTTTCCGTCTTGAAGAGTGCGGTGTTCCGTTCGGACAGGTGCGTGTGATTGCCTCCGACCGGGGCCGGAGGATTGTCCCGCGGGTGTGCGGACGATGTGCGAAGCTGCCGAACTGTTATGGCCTGGTTCGGCCGGGGTGAAACACTGGGCAGGCTCCAGGAGAAGGTCCGGGCAGGTCGCATGCCTCCCGCGCACCACGAGAAGAAGTACCCGAGTACGCCGAGCAGTATTGGTCGACCCTTGCGGGAGGGACACAGTGGAGTCTGGCGCAGCGACGCGGGGCGGTAGGACGCGCGCGAAGGGCGGACAGTCCCTGAAGAGCGGGCGCACACCGCGCACCGGAACCACCGAGGTGGACACGGCGGCCCTGAACCGGTTGCTGGCGGCCCTGGTGGCGATGAGGGACGGCAACTTCCGCAAGCGGCTCACTGTTTCCGGTGACGGCGTGATGTCCGAGATCTCGGCCGTCTTCAACGAGGTCGCCGACCGGAACATGCACTTGACGGGTGAGCTGTCGCGGGTACGGCGCGTGGTGGGCCGTGAGGGCAAGCTCACGGAGCGCCTGGAGGCGGGCGCGGGTGAAGGCGCCTGGGCGGCCGCCATCGACGCGTCGAACGCGCTGGTGGACGATCTCGTACGGCCGGTCTCCGAGGTCGGCCGGGTACTGTCCGCCGTCGCGGAGGGCGATCTGTCGCCGCGCATGGACCTGCGCGCGCAGGCGGCGGACGGGAACGGGCATCCGCTGCGCGGTGAGTTCCTGAAGGTCGGCCGGACCGTCAACAATCTGGTGGACCAGCTCTCGACGTTCACCGACGAGGTCACCCGCGTGGCCAGCGAGGTGGGCACCGAGGGCAAGCTGGGCGGGCAGGCCCGGGTCCGCGGTATGTCCGGTTCGTGGAAGGACCTCACGGACTCGGTCAACACGATGGCGTACCGGCTCACCGCCCAGGTGCGTGACATCGCTCTCGTGACCACGGCGGTCGCCAAGGGTGACCTGTCGCGGAAGGTCACCGTTCATGTGGCCGGCGAGATGCTGGAGCTGAAGAACACCGTCAACACGATGGTGGACCAGTTGTCCTCCTTCTCCTCCGAGGTGACACGGGTCGCGCGCGAGGTGGGTACGGAGGGTGAGCTGGGCGGTCAGGCGCAGGTGCCCGGTGTGGCCGGCGTGTGGAAGGACCTCACCGATTCGGTGAACCTCATGGCCGGCAACCTGACGGCCCAGGTGCGCGGGATCGCGCAGGTGACCACGGCGGTCGCGAGCGGTGACCTGTCGCAGAAGGTGACCGTCTCCGCGCGCGGTGAGGTCGCCCAGCTCGCCGAGACGATCAACCAGATGACCGAGACGCTGCGGACGTTCGCCGACGAGGTCACCCGTGTCGCCAACGAGGTCGGCGGCGAGGGCCGGCTCGGCGGTCAGGCGAACGTGCCGGGGGCGGCGGGGACGTGGAAGGACCTCACGGACTCCGTCAACACGGTCTTCCGGAACCTCACGACCCAGGTGCGCGACATCGCCGCCGTGACGACCGCCGTGGCCAACGGAGATCTGTCGCAGAAGGTCAGTGTCCAGGTCGCCGGCGAGATGCTGGAGCTGAAGAACACCGTCAACACGATGGTCGACCAGCTCTCGTCGTTCGGTGTCGAGGTCACGCGCGTGGCGCGCGAGGTCGGCGTCGAGGGTGAGCTGGGCGGCCAGGCACAGGTTCCGGGAGTCGCCGGCACCTGGAAGGACCTGACGGACTCCGTCAACACGGCGTTCCAGAACCTGACCGGTCAGGTGCGCAACATCGCCCAGGTGACGACGGCGGTCGCCAACGGCGATCTGTCGCAGAAGGTCACCGTCGAGGTCGCCGGCGAGATGCTGGAGCTGAAGGTCACCGTGAACACCATGGTGGACCAGCTTTCGAGCTTCGCCGACCAGGTGACGCGGATGGCCCGTGACGTGGGTACGGAGGGCCGGCTCGGCGGACAGGCCCGGGTGGACGGCGTCTCCGGCACCTGGAAGGAACTCACGGACTCCGTCAACTTCATGGCGGGGAACCTGACTTCGCAGGTGCGGCAGATCGCGCAGGTGACCACGGCGGTGGCCCGCGGCGACCTGTCGCAGAAGATCGACGTGGACGCGCGCGGCGAGATCCTGGAGCTGAAGAACACCATCAACACGATGGTCGACCAGCTCTCCGCGTTCGCCGACCAGGTGACGCGGGTGGCCCGCGACGTGGGTACGGAGGGCCGGCTCGGTGGTCAGGCGCAGGTGCCCGGTGTCGCCGGTGTGTGGCGCGACCTGACCGACTCGGTGAACGGCATGGCCGGCAACCTCACCGCCCAGGTGCGCAACATCGCGCAGGTCGCGACCGCGGTGGCCCGCGGTGACCTGTCGCAGAAGATCGACGTGGACGCGCGCGGAGAGATCCTGGAGCTGAAGAACACCCTCAACACGATGGTGGACCAGCTCTCGAACTTCGCGGAGCAGGTGACGCGGGTGGCCCGCGAGGTGGGCACGGAGGGCATCCTCGGCGGGCAGGCCGAGGTGCAGGGTGTCTCGGGCACCTGGAAGGACCTCACGCAGTCCGTGAACTTCATGGCCAACAACCTGACCATCCAGGTGCGCAACATCGCCGAGGTCACGACCGCGGTCGCCATGGGAGACCTGTCCAAGAAGATCACCGTCGACGCCAGGGGCGAGATCCTCGAACTGGTCACGACCGTCAACACGATGGTCGACCAGCTCTCGTCGTTCGCCGAGCAGGTGACCCGGGTGGCCCGTGAGGTGGGCACCGAGGGCCAGTTGGGCGGTCAGGCACGGGTGCCCGGTGTCACGGGCATCTGGAAGGACCTGAGCGACAACGTCAACCTGATGGCCTACAACCTGACCATGCAGGTGCGGAACATCTCGCAGGTCGCGGCGGCCGTCGCCAACGGCGACCTGACCCGCACGGTGACGATCGAGGCGCGCGGTGAGGTCGCGCAGCTCGCCGACACCTTCAACACCATGGTGAAGACGCTGAGTTCGTTCGCCGAGCAGGTCACGAAGGTGGCCCGCGAGGTGGGCACGGACGGCATCCTCGGCGGTCAGGCGCACGTCCCGGGAGTCGCGGGGACGTGGAAGGACCTCACCGAGTCGGTGAACGGCATGGCGTCCAACCTGACCGGCCAGGTGCGCAACATCGCGATGGTCACCACGGCCATCGCCAAGGGCGATCTGACCAAGAAGATCGACATCGACGCGCGCGGCGAGATCCTGGAGCTCAAGACCACCATCAACACGATGGTCGACCAGCTCTCGTCGTTCGCCGAGGAGGTCACCCGGGTGGCCCGCGAGGTGGGCACCGAGGGGCAGTTGGGCGGCCAGGCGCGGGTCCGTGACGTCGACGGCACGTGGCGCGACCTCACCGAGTCGGTGAACGAGATGGCCGGGAACCTGACCCGGCAGGTGCGCGCCATCGCGCGCGTGGCGACCGCGGTGACCCGCGGTGACCTGAACCTGAAGATCGACGTGGACGCCTCCGGCGAGATCCAGGAACTCCAGGACTACATCAACAAGATGATCGCCAACCTGCGCGACACCACGATCGCGAACAAGGAGCAGGACTGGCTGAAGGGCAACCTCGCCCGCATCTCCGCGCTGATGCAGGGCCGCCGCGATCTCGACGACGTGGCCTCGCTGATCATGAGCGAGCTGACGCCGGTCGTCTCGGCCCAGCACGGCGCGTTCTTCCTGTCGATGCCGCTGGTCGACGGCGCGGACGCGGGCACCGAGGACGAGGAGGCGTACGAGCTGCGCATGCTCGGGTCGTACGGCTACTCGATGGGTTCCATGCCGACGTCGTTCCGCCCCGGTGAGGCGCTGATCGGGACGGCCGCGCAGGAGAAGCGCACGATCCTCGTGGAGAACGCGCCGAGCGGATACCTGAAGATCTCCTCCGGACTGGGAGAGGCGCCTCCGGCGCAGGTCATCGTGCTCCCGGTGCTCTTCGAGGGAACCGTGCTCGGTGTCATCGAACTGGCGTCGTTCACGCCCTTCACGCAGATCCAGAGGGACTTCCTGAACCAGATCGCGGAGATGATCGCGACGAGCGTCAACACCATCTCGGTCAACACCAAGACGGAGGTGCTGCTGCGGCAGTCGCAGGAGCTCACCGAGCAACTGCGGGAACGCTCCGCGGAGTTGGAGAACCGGCAGAAGGCGCTCCAGGACTCGAACGCGGAACTGGAGGACAAGGCCGAGCTGCTGGCCCAGCAGAACCGCGACATCG
This sequence comes from Streptomyces sp. NPDC059371, assembly GCF_042751995.1. Lineage (NCBI taxonomy): Bacteria > Bacillati > Actinomycetota > Actinomycetes > Kitasatosporales > Streptomycetaceae > Streptomyces > Streptomyces sp. NPDC059371. The sequence continues at coordinate 8,238 of NZ_JBHYXD010000018.1, forward strand.
AGGTCAAGAACACCGAGATCGAGGAGGCGCGGCAGGTCCTGGAGGAGCGCGCCGAACAACTCGCGGTCTCCATGCGCTACAAGAGCGAGTTCCTGGCGAACATGTCGCACGAGCTGCGGACGCCGCTCAACTCGCTGCTGATCCTGGCCAAGCTGCTCGCCGACAACGCGGACACGAACCTTACGCCGAAGCAGGTCGAGTTCGCCGAGACGATTCACGGCGCGGGCTCCGACCTGCTCCAGCTCATCAACGACATCCTCGACCTGTCGAAGGTCGAGGCGGGCAAGATGGACGTGTCGCCGACCCGCATCGCGCTCGTCCAGCTCGTCGACTACGTGGAGGCGACCTTCCGTCCGCTGACCGCGGAGAAGGGGCTCGACTTCTCCGTACGGGTCTCGCCGGAGCTGCCCGCCACGCTGCACACCGACGAGCAGCGTCTTCTCCAGGTGCTGCGCAACCTCCTCTCGAACGCGGTGAAGTTCACCGATTCCGGAGCGGTCGAGCTGGTGATCAGGCCCGCCGGGGCCGACGTGCCGGTGGCCATCAGGGAGCAGCTCCTGGAGTCGGGGTCGCTGCGGGACGCGGACGCCGACCTCATCGCGTTCTCCGTGACCGACACGGGTATCGGGATCGCGGCGAGCAAGATGCGGGTGATCTTCGAGGCCTTCAAGCAGGCGGACGGCACGACGAGCCGCAAGTACGGCGGTACGGGCCTCGGGCTCTCCATCTCGCGGGAGATCGCGCGGCTGCTGGGCGGCGAGATCTATGCCCAGAGCGAGCCGGGACGCGGCTCCACCTTCACGCTGTACCTGCCGTTGCACCCGAGTGAACTGCCGCCCCAGGGCTACGGGCAGCTCGCGCCCGCGCTGGAGGCGGGGGAGCTGCTGGCCTCGGAGGGTGAACTGCACAGCATCGGGATGCCGGCCGAGGTGAAGTCGTACCAGGAGGCCCAGAACGGGCCCGCCGCGCTGTTCAGGAGGCGCCGCAGGGCGCTGCCCACGGCCGAGCAGCGAGTGGACGTCTCCGGGCAGCCGGACGGTGCCGCGGGCGCCGCTCAGGAGCCGTGGGCGGCCGCGGGGCAGCAGGACGCGGGACCGCAGGGGGGCAGGGGCATCCGATTCGAGGGCGAGAAGGTGCTGATCGTCGACGACGACATCCGCAACGTCTTCGCGCTGACCAGCGTCCTCGAACAGCACGGACTTTCGGTGCTGTACGCGGAGAACGGCCGCGAGGGCATCGAGGTCCTGGAACAGCACGACGATGTGACGGTCGTTCTGATGGACATCATGATGCCCGAGATGGACGGCTATGCCACGACCACGGCGATCCGGCGGATGCCGCAGTTCGCGGGTCTGCCGATCATCGCGCTGACGGCGAAGGCCATGAAGGGCGACCGGGAGAAGGCGATCGAGTCAGGTGCCTCCGACTATGTGACCAAGCCGGTCGATCCCGATCACCTGCTGTCGGTGATGGCGCAGTGGATGCGTGAGGGGTGACACACTCGAGGAGACGACCCGGGTCGTCAGGGTGCGTCCGGTCGTCGGCACACCGTGCGGCACGGGCTTTCGGGCGGCCGGGCGTCGGATGACTGACTGTGCCCGAAGCCGTGTAGAAGCACGGGATACGGGGAACCTTCTGGTCCCCTGCCGCGTTTCTGCTACGTGCACAGTGACATCACGGTGACAGGGTGTGGCGACGGGCGGGGTGCGGCTAGCATGACCGGCACAAGGACGGACGGCGCAAGGGAGTCGTCCCCAGGGGCGGCGCCCGGCGCCTCCCCTAGTCCTGCGGACAGGGGAGGCCCCATGCCGGGGCGAGGAGGGCGGGCCATGGTGCAGAAGGCCAAGATCCTCCTGGTCGATGACCGGCCGGAGAATCTGTTGGCGCTGGAGGCGATCCTCTCCGCGCTCGATCAGACACTGGTACGGGCATCGTCCGGGGAGGAAGCGCTCAAAGCGCTGCTCACGGACGACTTCGCGGTCATTCTGCTGGACGTTCAGATGCCCGGCATGGACGGATTCGAGACGGCCGCGCACATCAAGCGGCGGGAGCGGACCCGGGACATCCCGATCATCTTCCTCACGGCGATCAACCACGGCCCCCACCACACCTTCCGGGGGTACGCGGCCGGCGCCGTGGACTACATCTCCAAGCCCTTCGACCCGTGGGTGCTGCGCGCGAAGGTCTCGGTGTTCGTCGAGCTCTACATGAAGAACTGCCAACTCCGCGAGCAGGCGGCCCTGTTGCGGCTCCAGCTCGAGGGCGGCGGCAAGGCGGCGCTCGGCGAGGCCAAGGAGCCCGCCGGACTTCTCGCCGAACTCTCCGCGCGGCTCGCCGCCGTCGAGGAGCAGGCCGAGGCGCTGTCCAAGCAGCTCGACGACGACTCCGCGGACGCGGCCGCCGTGGCGACCGCGGCCCATCTCGAACGCAAACTCACCGGACTGCGCAGGGCGCTGGACGCGCTGGAGCCGGGCACCGGCAGCGGGGCGACCTCGCTGCCGTCGCAGAGCTGAGGCCCGCGCTCGCCTGCCCGGACGGAGCGTCAGTCCTTGAGGAAGCTCCCGCCGCACCGTGAGGGAACGCCCGTCACACCGTGAGGAAGCGTCAGTTCCGATCTCCGTAAGGGCGACACGATCGGGTGAAGGACTGGGCACACGTGTCCGCTGTCGTCTCCACCGGTAACCTCACACACATGGCCTCACGTCAGTCCGCAGCCAAGAAGCCGCCCGCGAAGAAGGCGGCCGCTCCGACGAAGGCTCCGGCGAAGCAGGCCCCGGCGAAAAAGGCCCCCGCGAAGAAGGTGGCCGCCGGCAAGGCGCCCGCCAAGAGGGCCGCCGCCAAGAAGCCCGCCCCCGCGCCGGCGCCCAACCCGACCGCGGGCGTGTACAGACTCGTACGCGCCCTGTGGCTGGGCCTCGCCCATGCCGTCGGAGCCACCTTCCGCGGGATAGGGCGCGGCGCCAAGGGGCTCGACCCGGCGCACCGCAAGGACGGACTCGCGCTCCTGCTCATCGGCCTCGGGCTGATCGTCGCGGCGGGCACGTGGTCCAATCTGCGCGGTCCCGTCGGCGACCTCGTCGAGGTGCTGGTGACCGGCGCCTTCGGCCGCCTCGACCTTCTCGTCCCGATACTTCTCGCCCTGATCGCGGCGCGGCTCATCCGCCACCCCGAGCAGCCCGAGGCGAACGGCCGGATCGTGATCGGTCTGTCGGCACTCGTGATCGGCGTGCTCGGCCAGGTGCACATCGCGTGCGGTTCGCCGGCGCGCGGCGACGGGATGCAGGCGATAAGGGACGCCGGCGGGCTCATCGGCTGGGGGTCGGCCACCCCGCTGACGTACACGATGGGTGACGTCCTGGCCGTACCGCTCCTGGTGCTGCTCACGATCTTCGGGCTGCTCGTCGTCACGGCGACCCCGGTCAACGCGATTCCGCAGCGGCTGCGGCTGCTCGGCCAGAAGCTCGGCATCGTCCAGGCGGACTTCGACGAGGACGCGTTCCGCGAGGACGAGGAGCGCTACGACGAGCAGTGGCGCGAGGGGATCGCGGGGCGCCCCGGCGGACGCTCGCGCGCCCCAGAGGCCTACGACGCCGACAGCGCGGAGCGTGACGCGCTCACCCGGCGCCGGAGCCGCCCCCGGCGGCCCGGCGCGCAGCAGCCCGACATGAACCGGCCGATGGACGCCGTGGACGTCGCGGCGGCAGCCGCCGCGGCGCTGGACGGTGCCGTGCTGCACGGGATGCCGCCCTCGCCCCTGGTCGCCGATCTGACGCAGGGCGTCAGCGTCGAACGTGACGGGTACGAGGAGACGACGCCGGTACCTGCCGCCCGCGCCAAGGCGGTCCCGGGCGCCAAGCGGCCCAAGCAGGAGGTCCTGCCGGTCGAGTCGGTCGTGCCCGACCTCACCAAGTCCGCGCCCGACGCTCCCCGCGAGCTGCCCCCGCGCGCGGAGCAGCTCCAGCTCTCCGGGGACATCACCTACTCACTGCCCTCCCTCGACCTGCTGGAGCGCGGCGGCCCCGGCAAGACCCGCAGCGCCGCCAACGACGCGGTCGTCGCCTCCCTGCAGAACGTCTTCCGGGAGTTCAAGGTCGACGCCGCCGTCACCGGCTTCACCCGCGGACCGACGGTCACCCGCTACGAGGTCGAGCTCGGCCCCGCCGTGAAGGTCGAGCGGATCACCGCCCTCACCAAGAACATCGCGTACGCGGTCGCCAGCCCCGATGTGCGGATCATCAGCCCGATCCCCGGCAAGTCCGCGGTCGGCATCGAGATCCCCAACACCGACCGCGAGATGGTCAACCTCGGTGACGTGCTGCGTCTGGCGGACGCGGCGGAGGACGACCATCCGATGCTGGTGGCGCTCGGCAAGGACGTCGAGGGCGGCTATGTGATGGCCAACCTGGCGAAGATGCCCCACGTCCTCGTCGCCGGCGCCACCGGCTCCGGCAAGTCGTCCTGCATCAACTGCCTGATCACCTCGGTCATGGTCCGGGCGACCCCCGAGGACGTGCGGATGGTCCTCGTGGACCCCAAACGCGTCGAGCTGACCGCGTACGAGGGCATCCCGCACCTGATCACGCCCATCATCACCAACCCGAAGCGGGCCGCCGAGGCGCTGCAGTGGGTCGTACGGGAGATGGACCTGCGCTACGACGACCTCGCGGCGTTCGGGTTCCGGCACATCGACGACTTCAACGAGGCCATCAGGAACGGCAAGGTCAAGCTGCCCGAGGGCAGCGAGCGCGAGCTGACCCCGTACCCGTACCTCCTGGTGATCGTGGACGAGCTCGCCGACCTGATGATGGTCGCCCCGCGCGACGTCGAGGACTCGATCGTGCGCATCACGCAGCTCGCGCGCGCGGCCGGCATCCACCTGGTGCTCGCCACCCAGCGGCCGTCCGTGGACGTCGTCACGGGTCTGATCAAGGCGAACGTGCCCTCCCGGCTGGCCTTCGCCACCTCGTCCCTCGCGGACTCGCGGGTCATCCTCGACCAGCCCGGTGCCGAGAAGCTCATCGGCAAGGGTGACGGACTCTTCCTGCCGATGGGGGCCAACAAGCCCACGCGTATGCAGGGCGCCTTCGTCACGGAGGATGAGGTCGCGGCGATCGTGCAGCACTGCAAGGATCAGATGGCGCCCGTCTTCCGGGACGACGTCACCGTGGGCACCAAGCAGAAGAAGGAGATCGACGAGGACATCGGCGACGACCTCGATCTGCTGTGCGCGGCCGCCGAGCTGGTCGTCTCCACGCAGTTCGGGTCCACCTCGATGCTCCAGCGCAAGCTGCGCGTCGGCTTCGCCAAGGCCGGCCGGCTCATGGACCTCATGGAATCGCGCGGGATCGTCGGGCCCAGCGAGGGTTCCAAGGCGCGTGACGTCCTTGTGAAGGCCGATGAGCTGGACGGGGTGTTGGCCGTGATGCGCGGGGAAGCAGAAGCCTAGGCGGTGTCGTTCGGACCAGTCCGGGTCCGCGGCGCCCGGCACGGCACCTCGCGGCGTCGTCGCATCACCCAAGTACGTCCAGTACGCGGGTGACGCTCCGCCCCGCGACGCACCGCGCCGGACGCCGCGGCCTGATCCGGACTGGTCCGAACGGCACCGCCTGGAACCCCCGGCGAGGGGGACGGGACAGCCGGCAACGGCGAGGTGAGCGCGTGGCGGTCGCTCAGGGAGCGGCGGTGGTGTCGGGCGGATGGCGGAACGTCATGTTCCGCACCCGGCTGATATGTGAATGTGACTCACCCGTAAGGAGTCGGTGGGCAACCGTTTCGCCTTGTCGCACGTCAAGTTGAGCGAAGGGGCGCCACCATGTCCCTATATCAGGATGACCGGCCATTCTGATGGCGTACAAAGTCCCACCGCCCGGTTGCCCCACCCTTTCGTACCCCCCCTAGACTGTACTTCCAGCACAGGTGGCTACACGCTCGAAAGGCGCCCCCGTGTCCATCGTCAACTCACCTGACGGCAACTCCCCCGAAGACGAGCGTCCGTTCGAAGACGACCCTACGGCCGACCGGCTCTCGATCGGACGTGCCCTCCAGAAGGCACGCATCGAGGCCCATCTGACCGTCGACGACGTCAGCAACGCCACCCGCGTCCGTATCACGATCATCCACGCCATCGAACAGAACGACTTCGCTCCCTGTGGTGGCGACGTCTACGCGCGCGGGCACATCAGGACCCTGGCCCGCGCCGTCCGGCTCGATCCGGCTCCGCTGCTCGCGCAGTACGACGCCGAGCACGGCGGACGTCCCGCGCCGACGCCCGCGGCTCCGCTGTTCGAGGCGGAACGTATCCGCCCCGAGCGCCGTGGGCCGAACTGGACGGCCGCCATGGTCGCCGCGATCGTCGCGGTGATCGGCTTCGTCGGGTTCACCATGGTCAAGGGCGGCGGTGCCGGCGACGACTCGAAGACCCAGGTCGCCGAGGGCTCGACGCCGATCACCAAGAAGTCCGCCGCCCCGTCCGCGACCGCCACCAAGCCCGCCGATCCGAAGCCCGAGCCGTCCGACAGCGCCATCGCGGCCGCCCCGCAGGACAAGGTGACCGTCCAGGTCAGTGCCGCGGACGGACGGAGCTGGATCTCCGCCAAGGACCACAACGGGCGGATGCTCTTCGACGGGCTGCTGAAGCAGGGCGAGTCGAAGACCTTCCAGGACAGCTCCAAGATCAACCTCATCCTCGGCGACGCCGGAGCCATCCAGCTCTTCGTCAACGGCAAGAAGATCGAGGATCAGTTCCAGCCGGGCGCCGTGGAGCGTCTGACGTACACGAAGGGCGACCCGCAGGTCGGATAGGGGTCCCCAGCAGTACACCGTCGACGGGGTTGGCCAAGATCGGCCAACCCCGTCGACGTGGGGTGTCGGCCAGACAAAGTAGTCTTGAGCCCATGCCTGAACGCCGTACCGTCGCACTCGTCACCCTTGGCTGCGCCCGTAACGAGGTGGACTCGGAGGAGCTCGCAGGCCGCTTGGAGGCGGACGGCTGGCAACTCGTGGAGGACGCCGAGCAAGCGGACGTCGCCGTCGTCAACACCTGTGGGTTCGTCGAAGCCGCCAAGAAGGACTCCGTCGACGCCCTCCTCGAAGCCAATGATCTCAAGGGCCACGGCAGAACCCAGGCCGTGGTCGCGGTCGGCTGCATGGCCGAGCGGTACGGCAAGGAACTCGCCGAGGCGCTTCCCGAGGCCGACGGTGTGCTCGGCTTCGACGACTACGCCGACATCTCCGACCGCCTCCAGACCATCCTGAACGGCGGCATCCACGCCTCCCACACCCCGCGCGACCGGCGCAAGCTGCTGCCGATCAGCCCGGCCGAGCGGCAGAGCGCCGGCGAGGAAGTGGCCCTTCCCGGCCACGGCGCCCCCTCCGACCTCCCCGAGGGCGTCGCCCCGGTCTCCGGCCCCCGCGCGCCCCTGCGCCGCCGGCTGGACGGATCCCCGGTCGCCTCGGTGAAGCTGGCCTCCGGCTGCGACCGCCGCTGCACGTTCTGCGCCATCCCCTCCTTCCGCGGTTCGTTCATCTCGCGCCGCCCCAGCGACGTCCTGAACGAGGCCCGCTGGCTCGCCGAGCAGGGCGTGAAGGAAGTGATGCTCGTCTCCGAGAACAACACCTCGTACGGCAAGGACCTGGGTGACATCCGTCTCCTGGAGACGATGCTCCCCGAGCTGGCCGAGATCGACGGCATCGAGCGTGTGCGGGTCAGTTACCTCCAGCCCGCCGAGATGCGCCCCGGGCTCATCGACGTGCTGACCTCGACGCCGAACGTCGCCCCGTACTTCGACCTGTCCTTCCAGCACTCCGCGCCCGACGTGCTGCGCTCGATGCGCCGCTTCGGTGACACCGACCGCTTCCTGGAACTGCTCGACACCATCCGCGCCAAGGCCCCGCAGGCCGGCGTCCGCTCCAACTTCATCGTGGGCTTCCCCGGCGAGAGCGAGGCCGACCTCGCGGAGCTGGAGCGCTTCCTCACCGGAGCCCGCCTCGACGCGATCGGCGTCTTCGGGTACTCCGACGAGGAGGGCACCGAAGCGGCCACGTACGAGAACAAGCTGGACGAGGACGTGGTCGCCGAGCGCCTCGCGCGGGTGTCCCGGCTCGCCGAGGAACTGGTCGCCCAGCGCGCGGAGGAGCGCGTGGGCGAGACCGTGCGCGTGCTGGTCGAGGGCATCGACGACGAGGACGGCGCGTACGGCCGCGCCGCGCACCAGGCGCCGGAGACGGACGGCCAGGTCCTGTTCACGAGCGGCGAGGGTCTGACCGTCGGCCATATCGTCGAGGCCAAGGTGGTCGGCACGGAAGGTGTCGACCTGGTGGCCGAGCCGCTTCTCGTCGGCTCGCTCGCGTGTACTGAGGAGGCGGCCAGATGACGGGAGCCCCGGCATCCGCGGCAGGCGGCTCCCCGGGCGCGACGGGCGCTCCGGACGCATCCGGTGCTCCCGGCGCATCCGGTGTCTCGGGTGCGCCCGACGCCCCGGGAGGCCCGAAGACGCCTCGTGGCGGGAAACTGGGCGCCGCGGCCGTCAACCAGGCCAGCCTCTGGAACATCGCCAACATCCTGACCATGATCCGGCTCGTCCTCGTGCCGGGCTTCGTGGCGCTGATGCTGGCCGACGGCGGCTACGACCCCGCCATGCGGGCCTGGGCCTGGGCCGCCTTCGCCGTCGCCATGATCACCGACATCTTCGACGGTCACCTGGCGCGCACGTACAACCTCGTCACGGACTTCGGGAAGATCGCCGACCCCATCGCCGACAAGGCGATCATGGGTGCGGCGCTGGTCTGCCTGTCCGCCCTCGACGACCTGCCCTGGTGGGTCACCTTCGTGATCCTGGGGCGTGAACTCGGCGTCACCCTGCTGCGCTTCGTCGTGATCCGCTACGGCGTCATCCCGGCGAGCCGGGGCGGCAAGCTGAAGACACTGGCCCAGGGCACCGCGGTCGGCATGTACATCCTGCCGCTGACCGGGGCGCTGGCCAGTCTGAGGTTCTGGGTGATGGGTGTCGCGATCGTGCTGACCGTGGTCACCGGGCTCGACTATGTGCGCCAGGCCGTCGTGCTGCGGCGCCGCGGAATCGCCGAGCGGCGGGCGGCCGCGGCGGAGGCCGAGCGGTGAGTCCCGTGGCCGCCGAAGTGGTGCGACTACTCACAGTGAGGGGCGAGACGCTCGCCGTCGCCGAGTCGCTCACCGGTGGTCTGGTGGCCGCGGAGATCACCGCGGTGCCGGGTGCCTCGAAGGCGTTCCGCGGCTCCGTGACCGCGTACGCCACCGAACTGAAGCACGAGCTGCTAGGCGTCGACGTCACTCTTCTGGCCGAGCGCGGCGCGGTGGACGCGCAGGTCGCGGCACAGATGGCGGCCGGGGTGCGTGCGGCGCTCGGAGCCGACTGGGGGATCGCGACCACGGGCGTCGCCGGTCCCGATCCGCAGGACGGACAGCCGGTCGGTACGGTCTACGTGGCCGTCGACGGGCCCTTCGAAGGCCCCTCCGGCACCGTTCGCGGCGGGAAAGTGGTGCCGCTGCGGTTGAACGGCGACCGGGCGGAAATCCGTATGGAGAGTGTACGCAGCGTACTCGCGGCGCTTCTTCGGGAGCTCGCGGGCGAACAGACCGGGAATGAGCGGGCACAGGATACGGAACAGAACGGGGGGTTTTGATGTTTGCAGCCCTGAGTGAACACGACATCGCTCCCCGCACGGCCGCGGCGCAAGGCGGTACGGTGGGGCGTGAAGGATGCGGCTACGCGGTCCGAGGAGGGAGCCACCGATGATTCTGCTCCGTCGCCTGCTGGGTGACGTGCTGCGTCGGCAGCGCCAGCGCCAGGGCCGTACTCTGCGCGAAGTCTCCTCGTCCGCCCGAGTCTCACTCGGCTATCTCTCCGAGGTGGAGCGGGGGCAGAAGGAGGCATCCTCCGAGCTGCTCTCCGCGATCTGCGACGCGCTGGACGTACGGATGTCCGAGCTCATGCGGGAAGTGAGCGACGATCTCGCCCTCGCCGAGCTGGCACAGTCGGCCGCGGCCACCGAACCGGTGCCCGCACCGGTGCGTCGCCCGATGCTCAATTCCGTATCGGTGACCGGTGTGCCACCGGAACGGGTCACGATCAAGGCGCCTGCCGAAGCGGTCGACGTCGTCGCCGCCTGACGCTCACCAGCTCGCGTCACCTGAGCTGAGAGACGTACCACCGAAGCCCCGGCCGGGGCTTCCCCGGGGAGACCCGGAGAAGCCGGGCCGGGGCTTTCGCGTGCCCCGAAGTCCTTCATGGGCCGGTTCGCCGCCCGTTTGCCGGTATCCGGCGCGGACTCCATGGTGGAGAGACCGGCGAAGCCGACGCCGGCCGTCGTGAGCGTGCGGCCGTCGGGCCGGCCACCGGAGCCGTCGTCAATCGGAGGATGCGGATGTACGTCGTGAAGAGCTCCCTGCCGGACGCGGACCTGAAGACCGTTTCCGAGGCGCTCCAGGGCGCCCTGGTCGATCTGCTGGACCTCTCCCTGGTGGCCAAGCAGGTCCACTGGACCGTGGTGGGGCCCCGCTTCCGGTCCGTCCACCTCCAGCTCGACGAGGTCGTGGACATCGCGCGGCTGCATTCGGACACCGTGGCGGAGCGCGCCTCGACGCTGGGCGTGCCGCCGGACGGGCGGGCCGCGACCGTGGCGTCGAGCAGCGGCGTCGGACACACCCCCGATGGCTGGATCAAGGACACCGACGCCGTACGGACGCTCGTGGAGGCGCTCGGCGCGGTGATCGCGCGGATGCGGGAACGGGTGGCCGTCACCGCGGACCCGGATCCGGTGAGCCAGGACATCCTCATCGCCATCACGGCCGACCTGGAGAAGCATCACTGGATGTTCCAGGCGGAGAACGGGTGAGCGGTACCTGTTTCGCCCCCGGCCGGTGGGTCCCGCCGGTGTGCCCTGCTCGCGCGTGAGATCGGCGGCCCGGTGCCGCGCCGGAGGAGGTGACATGGCGGGGCGAACAGTGCGCCGGGGGGCTTGTCTGGTGCTCGGTGCGCTGTGGTGGTTCAGCGTGCTTCGGCTTGTGCTGGCACCCGGTGCCGGGGTGGTCGAAGGAGCGATAGCCGCGGGCGGGTGGGGGCTCAGCCTGCTGCCGGTGCACTGCGTGCCGAAGTCCCGTGCCGCCGGTGCCGTCGGGTCGGACCGGTGGCGGGAGCACTGGCGGGGGATCCGGCGCCGACGGGCCGCCGGGCGGGCTACCAGGGCATCGCGACGCCGCCGTTGGGACGGAGGATCTGGCCCGTGGTGAAGGCCGAGGCGTCCGAGGCCAGGTACAGCACGGCGTGGGCGATGTCCTCGGGCTCCCCGACGCGGCCCAGCGGCGACAGGCGTGCCATGAACGCCTCGGTGTGAGCCTGGCGTTCTCCGTGACGGTCGGTCATGGGGGTACGGATCCAGCCGGGCGCCACGGCGTTGACGCGAATGCCGTGCGGACCGACCTCGGTCGCCAGCGTCTTCGTGAGCTGTACGACGGCCGCCTTGGCCGCGCTGTAGCACAGCAGGCCCGGACCGCCGGAGTCGATCGCGCCCGACGCCATGGTGATGACGCTGCCGCGGACGCCGTTCGCGATCATGGAGCGCGCGGCCTCCTGACAGGCGTACAGGACCCCCTTGAAGTTGACGTTCAGGACCCGGTCCAGATCCTCGTCCAGGGTCTCCAGGACCGGGCTGCTGTGCATGATCCCGGCGATCGCCGCCATGACGTCGACGCGGCCGCACGAGGCCACGGCCTGCCGGAGCCCGGCCCGGTCGGTGACGTCGAGCGGGTGACCGAGCGCCGTGCCGCCCTGGCCCTCGATCAGCTTCGCGGTCTCGCGCAGGCCCGCCTCGTCGAGGTCCGCGCAGTGCACGGTGGCGCCCGCCTCCGCGAGCAGGACCGCCGTCGCGCGGCCGATGCCTCCGGCCGCGCCGGTGACGAAGGCGGTGCGTCCGGTGAGGTCGTACACGGGGAGGCCCATGAAGGGACGGTACGAAGGAATCTGACGGGTCGTCAATTGGTCGTGCGCAAGTTGCTGTGCGGACGGGCCGGCGGCGGGGTGGGGCCGCTCTGGCAGCGGGGGCACCAGTACGTGGGGCGCTCGCGGGATCCGTCGCCCTGGTTCCCCGAGCGGACCGGCGTTCCGCAGCGCAGACACGGGCGAGGGGTGCGCCCGTACACGAACAGGTTCTGTTCGCGCCGCCCGGTCGTGACACGGATCGGACGGTCGCGGTTGAACTCCAGCAGCCTCTTGGCGAGGAACGGCAGTTGGGCGGCGCGGTCGGCGGGCAGCGCGCCGACGGGGAGCCAGGGTGTGACGCCGAGCAGGAAACACAGCTCGCTCTTGTACACGTTCCCGATGCCGGCGAGGTTGCGCTGGTCCAGGAGGGCTTCGCCGAGGGGGCGGTCGGGGTCGCGAAGGAGGTTCTCCAGGGCTCCGTCCGGGTCCCAGTCAGGGCCCAGGAGATCGGGCCCGAGGTGACCGACCGCTCGGGTCTCGTCGGCGGTGCGGAGCAGCTCCAGCACGGGCAGGCGGTAGCCGACCGCCGTGCGGTCCGACGTGCCGAGGATGGCCCGGATCTGATGGGCCGGACCTCCGCTCCAGCGCCGGCCGGGCTCGTACACCTTCCACGAACCGTCCATCCGCAGATGCGAGTGCAGGGTCAGGCCGCCCTCGATCCGGGTGAGCAGGTGCTTGCCGCGCGGGGTGACGTCCAGAACGGCGCGGCCGGTGAGGTCGGCCGTGGCGTACCGCGGCACCCGCAGGTCGGAACGGGTCAGGACCTTGCCCGCGAGGGCGACATGCAGGCGCCTCGCGGCCTGCCAGACGGTGTCTCCTTCGGGCATGACTCCAGGGTGGCACGGTGGGGGCGGCCGGGTCAGGCGCGAAGGCGGAGTCCGCGCGGGGTGGCGATGAAGCCCGCTCCTTCCAGGAGAGTGCCGAGGGGCGAGGTGAGGGCCGACGTGCCGTTGACGCGTTCGACGGTGACCGTGCCGAGCGAGCCCGCGCGGGCCGCGGCGGCGAGGGCCTCCGCCGCGACACCCAGACGGGTGTCCTGCGCGAGGGGGGTGTCCGGGTCGGCCGGCCAGGCCAGCAGTGTCTTGCCGCCACGTTCCATGTACAGAGCCAGTTCGCCGTCGACCAGGACGACCAGGGAACCCGCCTTGCGGCCCGGCTTGTGGCCCGCTTCGGTCGGGGACTCGGGCCAGGGGAGGGCCGCGCCGTAGGCGTTCGCGGGGTCGGCGGCGGCCAGCACGACAGCGGGGGAGGCGGTACGGGAACGGGGGCGGGCGCCCGGGAAACCCGAGCCGCCGGGGTGGCCGGAGCCGTTCGCCGGGTACGCCGTGCCGCCGCGGCCGGACCGGGTGTTCCGGCTGTGGGGCGCGTAGGGGTGGGGTGCGTCGGGGTGAGGGGCGCCGGCCGTGAGGGCGGAATCGGCGGAGAACGTGTGGGCGTCGTCGAAATCGAGGTCGAGGGCGGAGCCGGGCCCGAGCGGGGAGCCGGGGCCGAGGGTGAAGTCACGGGTGAGGTCGTTCAGGGAATCCGGACCGTCCGCGATGTCGCCCCGGTCGACGTACGCCTCGCCGTGGCCCTTGCCGCCGAAGTCCGGGCCGGAGGGCGGGAAGACAGGTGTGTCCGGGAAGCCGTTGGCGGCGGGGGAGTTGTCCGGGACGGCGGGATCGAAGAGGGCGGCGCCCCGGTCGCGGGCGTTCGCCGCGGCGCGGAGCCGGTCCACCGCGCCGTCCATGGCGAACTGGGCCGCGCCGAGCCCCTCGACCACATAGCCCCGCCGCGCCTGACCGCTGTCCTCGAAGGCCGACAGGATGCGGTACACCGCCGAGAAGCCTCCCTCGACGCCCTCCGCCGCGACGGCTCCCCGGGTCACCACGCCGTGGCGGTCGAGCAGGGTACGGGCCAGGGCGTGGGCCCGGACGGTGGCGTCGGGCTCACGCTCGGGCAGCAGCGACCAGCGGCCCGCCACGGTCGGGGGACCCGTACGTGACTGGGGGCGCGCCCCGCCCGTCAGGGAGCCGTAGCGCCCGCGGGGGACCGACCGCTTGGCGCGGTGGGCCGTGGAGCCCGCGGTGCGGCCCGAACCCAGCAGGGAGCGCATCGGCGCGAGCGTGTCGTTCGTCAGTCGCCCGGACCAGGCCAGCTCCCAGATCGCGTCCGCGAGCTGCGGATCCGTCGCGTCGGGGTGCGTGGTGGCGCGGACCTGGTCGGCGATCTGGCGGAAGAACAGACCATAGCCTCCGGAGAGGGTGTCGAGAACCGACTGATGCAGCGCCGTCGGCTCCAGGGGGTGCGCGGCCGGGAGGAGCAGGGGAGCGGCGTCCGCGAGATACAGCGACACCCAGCCGTCCTTGCCCGGCAGGGAACCCGCCCCGGCCCAGACCACCTCACCGGCGGCCGTGAGCTCGTCGAGCAGGGCGGGGGTGTAACCGGCGACCCGGGACGGCAGCACGAGCTTCTCCAGCGCGGACGCCGGTACCGACGCGCCCTGCAACTGCTCGACGGCGCGCACCAGTCCGTCGATGCCGCGCAGTCCGTGACCGCTGCCCACGTGCTGCCACTGCGGCAGGAACTGGGCGAGAGCGGCGGGCGGGACCGGTTCGAGTTCATGGCGCAGCGCCGCGAGCGAACGGCGGCGGAGCCTGCGCAGGACCGCCGCGTCGCACCACTCCTGGCCGATGCCCGCGGGATGGAACTCGCCCTGGACGACCCGGCCGTTCGCGGCGAGGCGATGCAGCGCGCCGTCGGTGACGGCCGTGCCGAGACCGAAACGGGCGGCGGCCGTCGCCGAGGTGAACGGCCCGTGGGTGCGGGCGTACCGGGCGAGGAGATCGCCGAGCGGGTCCTTGACCGGCTCGGTGAAGGCCTCCGGGACGCCGACGGGCAGGGCCGTGCCGAGCGCGTCGCGCAGCCGGCCCGCGTCCTCGATGGCCGCCCAGTGGTCGGCTCCGGCGATCCGGACCCGGATGGCGCGGCGGGCGGCCGCCAGTTCCTTCGCCCACTGCGGCTCCGCGCCCCGCTCGGCCAAGTCGGCCTCCGTGAGCGGCCCCAGCAGACGCAGCAGGTCGGCGACACCCTCCACGTCCTTGATGCGGCGGTCCTCGGTGAGCCACTGGAGCTCGCGCTCCAGATCCGCCAGGACGTCCGCGTCCAGGAGCTCGCGCAGTTCGGCCTGGCCCAGCAGTTCGGCCAGCAGACGGGAGTCCAGCGACAGCGCGGCGGCCCGCCGCTCGGCGAGTGGCGAGTCGCCCTCGTACAGGAACTGGGCGACGTATCCGAAGAGCAGGGAGCGGGCGAAGGGGGAGGGTTCGGGGGTGGTGACCTCGACGAGCCGCACCTTGCGGGACTCGATGTCGCCCATCAGTTCCGTGAGCCCCGGTACGTCGAAGACGTCCTGGAGGCATTCGCGCACCGCTTCCAGGACGATCGGGAACGAACCGAACTCGCTCGCCACCTGGAGCAGTTGAGCGGCGCGCTGCCGCTGCTGCCACAGCGGGGTGCGCTTGCCGGGGCTCCGGCGCGGCAGGAGCAGGGCGCGGGCGGCGCATTCGCGGAAGCGGGCGGCGAACAGGGCCGAACCGCCGACCTGGTCCGTGACGATCTGGTTGACCTCACCCTTGTCGAAGGCGACGTCCGCCGCGCCGACCGGAGCCTGCTCCGCGTCGTACTCCGTGCCCGGCTTCGCGGGTGACTGGTCGAGCAGGTCCAGGCCCATCAGATCGGCGTCGGGAAGCCGCAGCACGATGCCGTCGTCCGCGTGCATGACCTGGGCGTCCATGCCGTAGCGCTCGGAGAGCTTGGCGCTCAGGGCGAGGGCCCAGGGAGCGTGCACCTGGGCGCCGAAGGGGGAGTGCACGACCACACGCCAGTCGCCCAGCTCGTCGCGGAAGCGCTCGACGACGATCGTGCGGTCGTCCGGGATGTGCCCGCACGCCTCGCGCTGTTCGGTGAGATACGCGATGACGTTGTCGGCGGCCCAGGCGTCCAGGCCCGCCGCCAGCAGCCGCAGCCGGGCGTCGCCCTCGGAGAGCGCTCCGACCTCGCGGAGGAACGCGCCCACCGCGCGCCCCAGTTCGAGCGGACGCCCGAGCTGGTCGCCCTTCCAGAAGGGCAGCCTGCCGGGAACGCCGGGCGCCGGGGAGACCAGGACCCGGTCCCTGGTGATGTCCTCGATGCGCCAGGAGCTCGTGCCGAGGGTGAAGACGTCGCCCACCCGGGATTCGTAGACCATCTCCTCGTCGAGCTCGCCGACCCGTCCGCCGCCCTTCTTGGGGTCGGCCCCCGCGAGGAACACCCCGAAGAGTCCGCGGTCGGGGATGGTGCCCCCGGAGGTGACGGCGAGACGCTGGGCGCCGGGGCGGCCGGTCACCGTGCCCGCGACGCGGTCCCACACCACGCGGGGCCTCAGCTCGGCGAAGGCGTCCGAAGGGTAGCGGCCCGCGAGCATGTCCAGGACGGCGGTGAACGCCGACTCCGGGAGCGAGGCGAAGGGGGCCGCCCGGCGGACCGTGGTGAGCAGATCGTCGACCTGCCAGGTGTCGAGCGCCGTCATCGCGACGAGCTGCTGGGCCAGCACGTCCAGCGGGTTGGCGGGCACCCGGAGGGACTCGATGGAGCCGGTGCGCATCCGCTCGGTGACCACCGCCGCCTGCACCAGGTCGCCCCGGTACTTCGGGAAGACGACACCGGTGGAGACCGCGCCGACCTGGTGACCCGCACGGCCCACCCGCTGCAGCCCCGAGGCCACGGACGGCGGCGACTCCACCTGGACGACGAGGTCGACCGCGCCCATGTCGATGCCCAGTTCGAGGCTGGAGGTGGCGACCACGGCGGGCAGACGCCCAGCCTTCAGATCCTCCTCGACCTGCGCCCGCTGCTCCTTGGAGACCGAACCGTGGTGAGCGCGGGCGATGACCGGCGGCGCCCCCTGCGCCGCGCCCGAGCCGCCCATCAGCTCGGCCGGCGCGTGTGCCTCCTCCAAGGGCTCGCCCGTCGCCCTCTCGTAGGCGATCTCGTTCAGCCGGTTGCACAGCCGCTCGGCCAGACGACGCGAGTTGGCGAACACGATCGTCGAGCGGTGGGACTGGACGAGGTCGGCGATCCGCTCCTCGACGTGCGGCCAGATGGAGGGCTTCTCCGCGCCCTCCTTGCCGTCGGCGGCCGGGGACCCGCCCAGTTCGCCCAGGTCCTCCACCGGGACGACCACGGACAGGTCGAACTCCTTGCCCGACGGCGGCTGGACGATCTCCACCTTGCGGCGGGGCGAGAGATAGCGCGCCACCTCGTCCACGGGACGCACCGTCGCGGAGAGGCCGATGCGCCGGGCGGGCTTCGGCAGCAACTCGTCGAGACGCTCCAGGGTGAGCGCGAGATGGGCGCCGCGCTTGGTGCCCGCGACCGCGTGCACCTCGTCCAGGATCACCGTCTCGATGCCGGTCAGCGCGTCGCGCGTGGCCGAGGTCAGCATCAGGAACAGCGACTCGGGGGTCGTGATCAGGATGTCCGGCGGGCGGGTGGCCAGCGCCCGGCGCTCGGCGGGCGGGGTGTCGCCGGAACGGATGCCGACCTTCACCTCCGGCTCCGGCAGTCCGAGCCGCACGGACTCCTGCCGGATGCCGGTCAGCGGGCTGCGCAGATTGCGCTCCACGTCGACCGCGAGCGCCTTGAGCGGCGACACGTACAGCACCCGGCAGCGCTTGCGCGGGTCCGCAGGGGGCGGCGTCGAGGCCAGTTGGTCGAGCGCGGCGAGGAACGCGGCCAGCGTCTTGCCGGAACCGGTGGGGGCGACGACCAGCACGTCCGAACCCGCGCCGATGGCCGCCCACGCCCCGGCCTGGGCCGCGGTGGGCGCGGGAAAGGCCCCCGTGAACCAGCCGCGGGTCGCGGGGGAGAAGCCGTCGAGCGCAGGGTGCGCGGAGCTGACCATGCGTCCATCCTGCACCCGCCCACTGACAATCGTGCTGACCTGCGAGAACGCCGTGGCTGAGCACGGCGGGGGAGACCGGTACCGTGCCGGAGCCGGGCCAATGTGGGCGAAGCCGGGAGGCGGCGGCGGTCGGTCGCGGCGAGGCGGCTCCCGCGGTCGGCAGGCCGTCGCGGCGCGATGCCCCCCGGTCGGCCAGCTCTCGCGGCGCGATGCTCCCCGGTCGGCGAGCTCCCGCGGTGCGGTGGTTCCCCGGTCGGCGAGCCGTCACGGCGCGGTGGCGGACAATGAGGACGTGGCAGGTTCGGGGCAGGAGCGGGCGCGGCACTGGCAGTACGCGGAGCTGCCCGGTGTCGATCTGCTGCGGGCCCGCTACGTCGAGAAGATCTTCGTGCGGCACACCCACGAGAACTTCGTCATCGCCGCCGTCACCGAGGGCGTCGAGGTCTTCCACCACGGCGGCGCCGACCAGTACGCGGGCCCGGGTTCGCTGGCACTGGTCAATCCCGACACCCCGCACACCGGCCGCGCGGGCGTCCCCGAGGGCTGGAGGTACGGGGCCGTGTACCCCTCGCCGGAGACGGTCGCCGAGATCGCCGCCGAGACCACCACCCTCCGCGGCACCCCCGGATTCAGCAGCCCGGTACTCGACGACCCCTACGCGGCGGGCCTGGTCCACCAGGTGCTGCGGGCCGCGGAGGAGGGCAACGCGCTGGCCGCCGACACCCTGCTGAGGGTCGCCGTGACCCGGCTGCTGCGCCTGAACGGAGGCCCGCTGCCGCAGCGGGCCGTGCGCACCGCCGGCGGCCGGCTCGCGGCACGCGCGCGTGGCGTCCTGGACGAGCGGATGGCCGAGCCGCCGACCCTGGAACGGCTCGCGGCGGACCTCGGCACCAGCTCGTTCGCGTTGCTGCGCGCGTTCCGGGACGCCTACGGCATGCCGCCCCACACCTGGCTGACCGACGCCCGGGTACGCCGGGCCCGCCACCTCCTGGACGCCGGGTCCACACCCGCCGAAGCGGCCGTCGCCGTCGGCTTCACCGACCAGCCGCACCTCAACCGCCACTTCAGCCGGATCGTGGGCGTCCCTCCGGGCGCCTATCAGCGGGAGCGCAAGAACGTACAAGACGCGGGGGGCCGACTGCTCGTACCGTCCGACGCGTGGCACAACAGACAGCTCTCCCGGACATACGCAGTGAAGAACACGGAAAACCCGACGCGGCCGTCGTCCGCGACGCCCTCGGAGTCGGGGTCGCCGTCGGACTGTCCGGTTTCGCCTTCGGGGTGACCTCGGCCGGCAGCGGGCTCAGCCTGCTCCAGACCTGCGCCCTCAGCCTCCTGGTGTTCACCGGGGCGTCGCAGTTCGCGCTCGTGGGCGCGCTCGCGGCCGGGGGCAACCCGCTGACCGCGGCCGCCGGCGCGTTCTTCCTCGGGGTCCGGAACGCGTTCTACGGGCTGCGGCTGTCCCAGCTCCTGGCCCTCCCGCGCGCGGTGCGCCCGTTCGCCGCGCAGTGGGTGATCGACGAGACCACGGCCGTGGCGCTCGCCCAGCCCACCCGCCGCAGCGTCCGGATCGGCTTCACCGTCACCGGCCTGTCCCTCTACCTGCTGTGGAACCTCACCACCCTCCTCGGCGCGGCCGGGGCCGAGGCCATCGGCGACACCGACGCGTGGGGCCTGGACGCGGCCGGACCCGCAGTGTTCCTGGCGCTGCTCGCGCCGATGCTGAAGACCGCCACGGAACGCGCCGTCGCGGGAATCGCCGTCCTTCTGGGGCTCGGTCTGCTGCCCGTGCTGCCCGCCGGAGTACCGGTGCTGGTGGCCGCCCTGGCCGCCCCCGCCGTGCTCTGGGCGACGGGGCGCCGTCGCGCGGACACCGCCCGCGACGCCTCCGCCGACGCGTCGCACGGGACACCGGCCGGTGCGGACAACGGGTCACTGTCCGACGTGGAGAACCCTTCACAGAACCGCGCGGAGCACGGTTCACCGGCCGGTACGCACGACGACGGGCCGGACGCGTCAGGAGACGTACGTTGAACATCTGGATCGCCATCGGCGTCACCGCCGTCGGCTGCTACGCCGTCAAGCTCATCGGTCTGCTGATCCCCGCGGGCGTGCTGGAGCGGCCGCTCGTCCAGCGCCTCGCCGCCCTGCTGCCCGTCGCGCTCCTGGCCGCTCTCACGGCCCAGCAGACGTTCGCCGACGGGCGGGTCCTCGTCCTCGACGCGAAGGCCGCCGGGCTCGCCGCGGCGGCCGTCGCGCTGATCCTGCGCGCCCCGTTCCTGGTGGTCGTCGCCGCGGCCGTGGTGGTGACGGCCGGGGTCCGCGCGCTGACCGGCTGACCCCCGCGCGCGAGGCCGGGACACTGGACAGGCCGGTGTGCCCCCCTGTCCCCGGCGAGGGGACGGGCACGGGGGCACACCGGTGTGCCCGGACACCGCCCGGACACCGGCCCCGCGGTCCTCAGTCGATGGCCCTGCCGTACGCCCGGAGTGTGCGCAGGGCCTCGACGGTCACCATGGGACGGCACTCCAGGGCGGTGCCCGGAGCCCACCGGCGCCAGTGGATCGGCCACCCGCCGTCCTCCTGCTGCTCGTCCGCGAGGTGGTCGAGCGAGCGGGCCATCTCCTCGTCGGTGAACCACGCGCGCGCGAGCGAGTCCGGCGTCCGCGCGTAGTCGTGCGGGAAGTGGTGCTCGCCCGGCGCGTAACCGGGCGCGACGGGGTAGGCCTCCAGGCGCCCGGCGTCCAGCACGGCGAGCCGCTGCTCACGGACGAGCCGGCCCAGCCGGTCGGCGCTCGCCTCCGCGCGCGGGCGGTCGGCCGCCGAGTCCAGGAAGGTGACGGCCGCCTCGATCTCGTACGGATGCGACTTCTCCAGGGACTCCACCGCCTGCCAGCAGAAGTCCGTGGCCCGGAACAGCCAGGCG
This sequence comes from Streptomyces sp. NPDC059371, assembly GCF_042751995.1. Lineage (NCBI taxonomy): Bacteria > Bacillati > Actinomycetota > Actinomycetes > Kitasatosporales > Streptomycetaceae > Streptomyces > Streptomyces sp. NPDC059371. The sequence goes on from NZ_JBHYXD010000018.1 coordinate 29,098, forward strand.
TTCCACACCTCGTTGCGGTGCAGCAGGCCCACGACCGGGCCGGTGGCGAGGAGTTCGCTCGGCGGATCGTCGACGACCGGCACGAACGGAGCCGCCGGATAGCCGCGCTGGCTCGGATGGACGGCCGGCAGCGCGCCGTCCGCGGTCGACACGGCGGTCAGATAGCGGCACACCCGTTCCACGCGCTGCCCGCCGCAGCGCCCGATCGAGTCGAGCACGCGCAGCGCGTGCGCCGTGTGCAGCGGCTGGCTGACCGGGCCGCGCAGATCGGGTTCGAGCGCGTGACCGTACCCTTCGTCGTCGTTGCGGTAGGCGGCCAGCGCCGTCTCCACCGCGTCGGCGCCGCCATCGAGGAAGTGATAGGCGAAGCGGCGCTGTTCCAGCACGCGCGCGGTGAGCCAGACGAAGTGCTCGGCGCGGGCGAGGGGGGAGTGCGCGGGGGGCGTCTGGGGGAGTCGGGATGCTCCGGTTTCGGCCATGCGTCAGACCGTAGGGCGGAAAGCGGTCTCGCCACGCGGCCCCGGCTCGGGGCCACTCTCAGGGGCGGGATACTGGTGTCATGCGGTTGACGGTCTTCTGGCAGCGAATGGCTGATCACTTCGGCGCGGGGTACGCCGAGACGTTCGCGCGCGATCATGTGATGACGGAACTCGGCGGGCGTACCGTCCGCGAGGCGCTGGACGCGGGCTGGGAGGCCAAGGACGTGTGGCGCGTGGTGTGCGCGACCATGAACGTTCCGTACGAAAACCACTGAACGGGACCGAAGACCGGGAAAGTCCGGGGGGACGTGGATCGGGTGTCGGTGGCGTGGGCCAGACTTGGCGGGTGGCCCCGACAGACGAGAACACGCAGGTCGATCAGCAGTCATCACCGCTCGGCACGACGCCGCCCGGTCCACCCGATGCCGACGCGGCCGGGGCGGGCATGCGCATGCCGCGCTGGCTGCCCCGAGCCATGGTGCTCGCCCTCGCGCTCGTCGCCGTCTTCCAGCTCGGCAGTTGGGCGTTCCACCAGCTCACCGGCCTGCTGATCAACATCCTGATCTCGTTCTTCCTCGCGCTCGCGATAGAACCCGCGGTGAGCTGGATGGCCTCCCGGGGCATGCGCAGAGGGCTGGCCACCTTCCTTGTCTTCCTGGGCTCGCTGATCATGATCGCCGGGTTCATCACCCTGCTCGGCTCGATGCTCGCGGGCCAGATCATCAAGATGATCGAGGACTTCCCCGACTACCTCGACTCGGTCATCAACTGGATCAACACGCACTTCCAGACCGACCTCAGGCGGGTCGACATCCAGGAGGGCCTGCTCCACTCCGACTGGCTGCGGAAGTACGTGCAGAACAGCGCCACCGGCGTCCTGGACGTGTCCGGCCAGGTCCTCGGCGGTCTCTTCCAGCTCCTGACGGTGGCGCTGTTCTCGTTCTACTTCGCCGCCGACGGACCCCGGCTGCGGCGCGCGCTGTGCTCGGTGCTGCCGCCGGCCCGGCAGGCCGAGGTGCTGCGCGCCTGGGAGATAGCCGTCGACAAGACCGGCGGCTATCTGTACTCACGCGGCCTGATGGCGCTGATCTCGGGTATCGCCCACTACATCCTGCTGGAGGCGCTGGGCGTTCCCTACGCGCCCGTGCTCGGTGTGTGGGTCGGTCTTGTCTCGCAGTTCATCCCGACCATCGGCACCTATCTCGCGGGCGCCCTGCCGATGCTGATCGCGTTCACGATCGACCCCTGGTACGCGCTGTGGGTGCTCGTCTTCGTCGTGGTCTACCAGCAGTTCGAGAACTACGTGCTCCAGCCCAAGCTGACCTCCAGGACGGTGGACATCCACCCCGCGGTCGCCTTCGGGTCCGTGATCGCGGGCACCGCGCTCCTCGGAGCCGTCGGCGCGCTGATCGCCATCCCCGCCGTGGCCACCCTCCAGGCGTTCCTGGGCGCGTACGTGAAGCGCTACGACGTCACGGACGACCCGCGGGTGCACGGGCACCGCACCCGCAGCTCGGCGGGACTCCTCGCGCGGGTGCGGGGGCAGCTCGGCCGGTGACGTTCACCGGAGGCCCGGTCGTGACGTTCCGGTCGTGACGTTCACCAGGTGAGGACGGCCTGGACACCGGCGAGGACGACGGCCGCCGTGTAGAGGCCGACCGCCGCCCACACGATCCGCTGTCGGGTCCCCTCGCTCCAGCCGGTGCGGGAGAGCAGCCAGGCCAGCACGGGCAGCACCAGGACGGCGTGCAGGCTCACGCCGTGCAGCGGCTTGAGCGGAGCCGTCGAGTGGTACGCGGCCTCCTGGTGGCCGGTCCTGGTGAGAACGACCCCGCGCGCGATCATGACGGCGCCCGAGGCCAGCGCGACGAGCAGGATCGCGAACCCCGAGCGCACGGCGACCGGCATGCCCGCGGGCCCCGAGGGCCGGTGGCGGAACGAGGCGACCGCGAACGCGGTGAGCACCACGACCAGAATCCCGCCGCCCACCGCGAGCATCATGGACACCGCGGTGTCGAAGCCGGTCTCCATGTCGAGATGCGAGGGAACCCGGCGCCACGCTTGAAGGGTGATCCCGCCGACCTCCAGCACGCAGTCCGCGGCGAACACGACGAGCAGCGCGGTGCGCGGCCTCGCCTCCATCCGCACGTACGAGGTGACCCAGGTGACCGCGATCAGGGTCAGACCGAAGGAGAGCCCGAAGGTGACGGGCTTGCGCCAGGAGACGGGACCGTCCCACGGGCCGCCGTCGACGGCGAAGACCAGCAGATGCAGCAGGCCCGAGGCGACGAGCAGAGCGCCCGTGGCCCGGCAGAGCCGCTCGGCCTGCCGGAGCGAGGGCTTCGGCGGTGGCAGGGGGAGCGGTGTCGTCGTCGGCATGGCCCACAGCCTGCCGGGCGGGCCCGCCGGTGTCGTCGTACGCCCGAAGGCGCCGGCCGTACGCCGCGGGGAGTAGCCCGAGTCCGGGGCGGGTACCGGGCTCCGGGGGATGTGCCGGGGCGGGTGCCGGGCCCGAAGGCGCGGGATCCCCGGTCGTTGTCGGAGGGCGAACGTAGTCTCGGAAGTGCCGCGTGGTGCGCTTGACACGGAAATCGAACATCCATTCTCATGGAGGTTCCGGCGAAGCTTACGACGGGTGATTCGGCATGGTTTCGACAGATATGTGCCCGAGTTATCCACAGGCTGGACGGGCGTCGGGGCGCATTGTCAGTGGCAGGCGTTAGCGTCTTTGACGTGAAGCGATCGACTCAAGCAAACCGGGTGGAACCCATGGCAGGAACCGACCGCGAGAAGGCGCTCGACGCCGCGCTCGCGCAGATTGAACGGCAGTTCGGCAAGGGCGCAGTGATGCGCCTGGGCGAGCGGCCGAATGAGCCCATCGAGGTCATCCCCACCGGGTCGACCGCGCTCGACGTCGCCCTCGGCGTCGGCGGCCTGCCCCGCGGCCGCGTGGTGGAGGTGTACGGCCCGGAGTCCTCCGGAAAGACGACCCTCACCCTGCACGCGGTGGCGAACGCGCAGAAGGCCGGCGGCCAGGTGGCGTTCATCGACGCCGAGCACGCCCTCGACCCCGAGTACGCGAAGAAGCTCGGCGTCGACATCGACAACCTGATCCTCTCGCAGCCGGACAACGGCGAGCAGGCCCTGGAGATCGTGGACATGCTGGTCCGCTCCGGCGCGCTCGACCTCATCGTCATCGACTCCGTCGCCGCCCTGGTGCCGCGGGCCGAGATCGAGGGCGAGATGGGCGACTCGCACGTGGGTCTCCAGGCCCGACTGATGAGCCAGGCCCTGCGCAAGATCACCAGCGCGCTCAACCAGTCGAAGACCACGGCGATCTTCATCAACCAGCTCCGCGAGAAGATCGGCGTCATGTTCGGCTCTCCGGAGACGACGACGGGTGGCCGGGCGCTGAAGTTCTACGCCTCGGTGCGCCTCGACATCCGGCGCATCGAAACGCTGAAGGACGGTACCGACGCGGTCGGCAACCGCACCCGCGTCAAGGTCGTCAAGAACAAGGTCGCGCCGCCGTTCAAGCAGGCCGAGTTCGACATCCTCTACGGGCACGGCATCAGCCGCGAGGGCGGCCTGATCGACATGGGCGTGGAACACGGCTTCGTCCGCAAGGCCGGCGCCTGGTACACGTACGAGGGCGACCAGCTCGGCCAGGGCAAGGAGAACGCGCGCAACTTCCTGAAGGACAACCCCGACCTCGCCAACGAGATCGAGAAGAAGATCCTGGAGAAGCTGGGCGTCGGTGTGAAGAAGCCCGAGGAGCCCACCGCCGTGCCGGGCGCGGACGCGGCGGTCTCGGCTGCCCCGGACGACGCCGCGAAGACGGTGCCCGCTCCGGCTGCCAAGGCCACCAAGTCCAGGGCCGCGGCGGCCAAGAGCTAGTCCATGACACGACGAACCGACTGGGCCGAATACGCCCATCCCCAGACCCCCGAGGGGCGGCCGGGGCAGGGGTACGGGGGTGACGGCGGCCCGGCCGGAAACGGTGACAGGTCGTACGACGGTGCCGGGGGGTACGGCGGTCAGCCGTACGGCACCGACGACGCGCTCCACGGAGCCGACGGCGGGCTCTACGGCACCGACGGCGGGTTCTACGGAGCCGACGGTTTCCACGGCGTCGGTCCGGACGACGGGGATCCGGACCACGGTGGTTCGACGGGCGGTGACGCACGGCACGGTGACGGCCTGCCGCGCGGTCACGGTTCGCCGGACGCGGTCTCCCGGCGCGGTGGACGTGCCGCGGGCGGACCGCGTGGTGGAAGAGGTCGTCGACGGGGCGGCGGTTTCGGCGACCCGTCCGGCGACCCGCGGGACGGAGACACTCCCTCCTCGTCGAGGGCCGAGAAGGGGGAGTCCCCGGGGGACCCGGCTGAGCGGGCGCGAGCGATCTGCCTGCGCCTGCTCACCGGGACCCCGCGCACGCGGAAGCAACTGGCGGACGCGTTGCGCAAGCGCGAGATCCCGGACGAGGTGGCGGACGAGGTGCTGTCACGGTTCGAGGAGGTCGGGCTGATCAACGACAGCGCCTTCGCCGACGCCTGGGTGGAGTCCCGGCACCACGGCCGGGGGCTGGCCCGGCGGGCGCTCGTCCAGGAACTGCGGACCAAGGGCGTGGAATCGACGCTGATCGACGAGGCAGTCGGACAGCTCGACTCCGAGCAGGAGGAGGCGACCGCGCGGGAGCTGGTCGCGCGCAAACTGCGCTCCACCCGCGGACTGGACCGGGACAAGCGGCTGAGACGCCTCGCCGGCATGCTCGCCCGCAAGGGTTACCCCCAGGGCATGGCCCTGCGCGTGGTCCGGCAGGCACTGGAGGAAGAGGGCGAGGACACGGAAGGGCTCGACGAGGGATTCTGATCCCACGGACGTCCCGTCACCGTGCCCTCGCGGGCTCCCGTACATGGACAGCTCGACATCGACAGCTCGACAAGGACAGCTCGTCCGGGTGACCCGTCTCTGCGAGGCGGAACGCGGTCAGCTCTCCGGGCCGGTGGCCGTCACCGGGAGGCCCGCGCTCTTCCAGGCCTGGAAACCGCCGATCAGATCGGTGGCCCTGTGGAGTCCCAGCCGGCGCAGGGACTCGGCGGCCAGGCTGGAGGCGTACCCCTCGTTGCAGAACAGCACGACCCGCAGGTCATGACTCGTGGCCTCCGGGGCGCGGTGACTGCCCGTGGGGTCGAGCCGCCACTCCAGTTCGTTGCGCTCGACGACGAGAGCGCCGGGGATCAGACCGTCCCGTTCGCGCAGGGCGGCGTACCGGGTGTCGACCAGAAGCGCCTCGCCTCGCCGTACGGCCTCGAAGGCCTCCTCCGCCTCCACCCGGTCCAGGCCCGCGCGGACCTGCTCCAGCAGGGCGTCGATGCCGATGGGCTGCCCGGTGCCGCTCACTGCCAGTCCTCCGGACGCTCGACGTGCTCCAGGCGCAGGATCTGGCCCGTACGGCTGTAGCGGCGGATCTGCGGGAGCGGTGGGTAGTAGGCATGGACCGAGATCGCGTGCTCCTCGGTGGACTCGTTGAGCACCTCGTGCACGTGATGCCGGCCGAAGGCGCGGCCGGTGCCCGCGGGCAGTTTCCGCTGCCGGTCGATCTCCTCGGTGAGTTCCAGGGTCTTCCAGCCGTCGGCGGGCAGCCGGGCGGCGAGGGAGTTCTCCTTGAGCTCGCCGGCCGCGGTGAGGAAGGCGCCCACCGATTCGGCGTGGTCGTGCCAGCCGGTCCCGGTCCCGGGCGGCCAGCCGATCAGCCAGGCCTCACTGCCGCCGGGGCCTTCGAGCCGCACCCAGGTACGGCCCTCGGGGTCGAGGGGGAGCGAGGCGATCAGCTCGGGATCGGCCGCCGTGCGGCGTACGAAGTCCAGGAGGTCGGCCTGGGTGGGGGTCCGGGGCGCGCCGGAGACGGCGGAGGGCACGGAGGCGGAGGGGGAGGCGGGGACAGACGTGGAGACAGGGGGTGGCACAGACACTCGGACCGTCCTGAGAGTTCGCGAAGAGAAGCGCGCGGAGGCACGGCGGCGGCGCGCGGGAGATGAGGATGCGAAGTCAGAAGGACAGGCGACACACGCAGCCCGCATAGCGGACGAGGTCCATATGGACCCTCCGCCACAGGCGCACACAGGTGTCGGTCACGATCCGGAGTAGACCATGGTGGCGCAGACCGGTCAACTCACCGTCACTATATGGACCATGAAGGCCCGCGGATCAGGGAAACCCTGGCCGGACGGTCACAGAGCGTTCAACACCTGCCCGCGGTCGCCTCCGCGGCGCTCTCCGCGTCCACCCGTGCCGGTCCACCGAGGGCCGCCTCGGCCGCCTCGTACAGGTCGGCCGGCCGGACCCCGCCGAAGGCGGTGACCAGGTGTCCGTCGGGGCGGACCAGCAGCACGGTGTGCGCGGCCGCACCCGGGTAGCTCTCCGCGACGAGCAGTTCGGCCGGGTGAGGAAGGGCGGTCACGGCGGCGGCGAGCCGCGGCATGACGCCGGCCGTCACCCAGTGCTTGCGCTCCCACACCCCCGTACCCGGAGCGATCAGCACGACGAGCAGAACGCCGCGCCCGAGCCGCTCGCGCAGTGGAACGAACGAGCCGTCCTCCGCGGTCACCAGCACGTCGACGACCGGCGCGCCGGGCTCGGTGCCGACGACGGCGTGCGACTCGGCGGGCGGGGGCATGAGCGGGGAGTCGGCGTACGCCCCCGGCGCGCCGAGCGGGCCGCAGCCAAGGTGGCCGTCCGTGAGCAACGCGTCGTGCCCGCGGGCGGTCCCGGGGACGTAGGCGCGCAGGCCACCGCCGCTCCGCAGCAGGGGCAGCGCCTGGTCCGCGGCGCGCAGCCGGGCGGCGACCACCGCTCGCCGCTCCGCCTGGTAGCTGTCGAGGAGCGCGGTGTGCGGACCGTGGTGCCAGCCGAGTGCCAGTTTCCAGGCGAGGTTGTCGGCGTCCCGCAGTCCTTCGTCCAGACCCTGGGTGCCGAGGGCGCCGAGCAGGTGGGCCGCGTCCCCGGCGAGGAAGACCCGGCCGACGCGCCAGCGGCGGGCCAGCCGGTGGTGAACGGTGTGGACTCCGGTGTCGAGCAGTTCGTACGCGGGTGTGGCGCCGCCGCTCCAGCCCGCGAGGGTCTCCCGGATGCGTGCCACCAGCAGGTCGGGCGTGACGAGGTCCTTGCCCGGGGGCAGCAGCCAGTCCAGCCGCCAGACGTCCTCGGCGAGCGGACGGGCGCTCACCTCGCCGGCCGAGGGTCCGGAGGCGCGCCACGGTGTCATCCGGTGCAGCAACGCTTCGCCGGGCCAGGGGAGTTCCGCGCGCAGGGCCGCCACGGCGTGCCGTTCGACGGCGGTGCGCCCGGGGAAGCGGATGTCCTGGAGCTTGCGCACCGTCGAGCGCGGTCCGTCGCAGCCGATCAGATAGCTGCCGCGCCACCAGGTGCCGTCGGGGCCCCGCGTGTGCGCCGTGACGCCGGAGGCGTCCTGTTCGACGGAGTCGAGACGGCTGTGCGCGGCGACCTTGACGAGCCGCTCGTGGATGATGGCCTCGCGCAGCGCGCCGGTCAGCGCGTGCTGGGCGATGTGCAGCGGAGCGCTGAACTCCGCGCCGTCCACCGGGCTTTCCGGGCCCCGGGGGGCGCCGGTACCGCGTGCGGCGACGATCCCCCGAGGACCGTCGCCCCGCACGGCCTGGCCGCCGAGGGGATCGGCGGCGCCGTTCGCATCCGTGGAACCCTCCCCGTCGAACACGATCTCGCGCATCACCTGCCTGCGCCGCATCGACCGCCATCCGGCCCAACGGAAGCCGGCGTCGTCGAGGGGCAGACCCGTCAGCCGCTCGACGAGCGCGACCGTGTCCTCGCGCAGCACCACGGTCCGCGCGAGCCGCTGTTCGTCCTTGCCGGGACCCTCGTCGAGGACCACGGAGGGGACCTCCTGGCGGGCCAGCGCAAGGGCGAGGGTGAGCCCCACGGGCCCGGCTCCGACGATGATCACCGGGTCCACGGCGCGGTGCCCCCTGCACGGAGCTGTGTCCTGAGGGACGTACGGGAACAGGCAGGTGGAGCAGGGTGCACGATCACAGAACGTATGCAACCCATTGCCGCTGCTTGCGTCAAGTGACGGGGTCAGTGGCGGTCCCGTCACTGACCCCGTCGGTCACACTGATCGACTGATGTTCGGACGATTCGTCAGAAGCCTCCGCCCGCGGCTCCGCCCGCGCCCGTCCCCGCGGTCCCGGCGATGGTCGCGTCGTTCGGCGAGAGCACCGCGCCGGTCGACTTCTTGCCGCGGCGCAGCCGCCCCTCCAGCCAGGAGGCGAAGCTGGTGATCGTGAAGTTCAGGACGATGAAGATGACGGCGACCACGATGAAGCTCTGGACGACGTTCGCGTAGTTGGCCGCGAGGGTGCTGCGCGCGGTGAGGAGCTCCTGGAAGCCGATCATCACACCGCCCAGCGCGGTGTCCTTCACGATGACGACGAGCTGGCTGACGATCACCGGGAGCATCACGGTGACCGACTGCGGCAACAGGATGTTGGTCATCGTCTGACCCTTGCGCAGACCGATCGCGTACGCGGCCTCCGTCTGCCCCTTGGGGAGCGCCAGGATGCCCGCACGGACGACCTCGGCGAGGACCGAGGCGTTGTAGAGCACCAGGCCGGTGACGACCGCGTAGAACGGACGGTCCTCGCTCGCGATGTTCGCGGACCGGGCGTAGAGCTCGTTGGCGAACAGCATCAGCAACAGGACGGGGATCGACCGGAAGAACTCGACCACGGCGCCTACCGGGACACTCACCCAGCGGTGGTCGGAGAGGCGCGCGATACCGAGGACGGCGCCCAGCGGGAGGGCGATCACCATGCTCAGCGCGGCGGCCTTCAGTGTGCCCCAGAGGCCCGGCAGCAGATACGTGTTCCAGGCGTCCGCCGTGGTGAACGGCTCCCACAGGTCCCACTTGAGCTGGCCCTTGTCGTCCATGGCCAGCCATACCCACCACAGCAGCAGCCCGAGCAGGACGACGAAGAGGACCGAGAGGAGCACATTGCGGCGCTTGGCCCGGGGGCCGGGGGCGTCGTAGAGAACGGAGGTCATCGCTTCACCGCCAGTCGCTTGCCCAGCCAGCCCAGGAAGAGGCCGGTGGGGAGGGTCAGGACCACGAACCCGAAGGCGAAGACCGCGGCGATGAGGACCGTCTGGGCCTCGTTCTCGATCATCGTCTTCATCAGGCTGGCGGCCTCGGCCACGCCGATGGCGGCGGCCACGGTCGTGTTCTTGGTCAGCGCGATCAGCACGTTCGCCAGCGGGACGATGGCGGAACGGAACGCCTGCGGCAGCACGATCAGCCTGAGGGTCTGCCCGAAGCCGAGCCCGATCGCGCGGGCCGCCTCGGCCTGACCGACCGGCACGGTGTTGATGCCGGAGCGCAGCGCCTCGCAGACGAAGGCCGCGTGATAGCCGACGAGACTGAGCACCGCGAGCCGGAAGCCCTGGACCTTGAAGTCGTCGGCGCCCATGGTCACACCGAAGATGTCCGCGAGACCGAGCGAACTGAACACGATGATGACCGTCAGCGGGATGTTCCGGACGATGTTCACGTAGGTGGTGCCGAATCCGCGCATGAGCGGGACCGGGCTGACCCGCATCGCGGCCAGCAGTGTGCCCAGGACCAGGGAGCCGAGGGCGGCGAAGACGGTGAGTTGCACCGTCGTCCAGAACGCCCCCAGGACGTCATAACCTTGAAGAAAGTCGAACACGATCTCCCGCGCTTCCGGGTGGTGGCGTACGTGGCGGACGGGGTGGGTCGGGCATGCCGCCGCCGTGATCGCGGCGGGCGGCGGCACACCCGCGCAGCCCCGTGTGAACCGCGGTTTCCCGCGTTGCCCGAGGGCCCCCGAGTTACCCGGTGATCCCCCTGCTGCTGGGCTGTGCCCGCGTTACTTGACGATCACGCCGATCTTCGGGGCCTGCTCGTTCTTGTAGTTCGCGGGGCCGAAGTTCTTCTCGACCGCCTTCTGCCAGGAGCCGTCGCTGACCATCTTCGCCAGCGCGGTGTTGATCTTCTTCTCCAGCTCGGCGTCGCCCTTCTTGATGCCGACGCCGTAGTTCTCGTTGCTCAGCTTGAGGCCGGCGAGCTTGAACTGGCCCTTGTACTTGTCCTGCGCCGCGAAGCCCGCGAGGATCGAGTCGTCGGTGGTCACCGCGTCGACGGCGCCGCTCTGGAGGGCGGCGATGCACTCCGAGTAGCCGCCGTACTGCTTCAGGTTGGCCTTCGGGGCGATGGTGTCGTGGATGTTCTGCGCCGAGGTCGAACCGGTCACGGAGCACAGCTTCTTGCCGTTGAGGTCCGTGCCCTTGGCGATGTTCGAGTCCGTCTTGACGAGCAGGTCCTGGTGGGCCAGCAGGTACGGGCCCGCGAAGTCGACCTTCTGCTTGCGCTCGTCGGTGATCGAGTAGGTGGCGGCGATGAACTTCACGTCACCGCGGGCGAGCGCGTTCTCGCGGTCGGCGCTCTTGGTCTCGACGAACTTGATCTGGCCGGGCTTGTACCCGAGCTGCCCCGCCACATAGGTCGCGACGTCCACGTCGAAACCGGCGAAGGAACCGTCCGGCTGCTTCAGGCCGAGACCGGGCTGGTCGTACTTGATGCCGACCTTGATCTCGCCGCCGCCCGAGGGCGAGGACCCGCTGTCGTTGTTGTCGCTCGAACCGCACGCGGTGGCGGTCACGGCGAGCGCGAGTACGGCGGCCGAGGCGGCGGCTGCCTTGCGGAGCTTCATGGTGAACATCCTTCGGGTAAGGGTGAAGTACGGTCCGTCGACGGTCGGTCGACGCGCGGTCCCCCCGCGCCGGGAGGCGCTCCCGCTGTACGGGAACGGGGCCCGCCGGTGCGGGGACGTGATCCCGTCGCGCGGGGACATCAGTGGTGCAGGATCTTCGATAGGAAGTCCTTGGCACGGTCGCTGCGCGGATTGCTGAAGAACTGGTCCGGCACAGCCTCTTCGACGATGCGGCCGTCGGCCATGAAGACGACTCGGTTGGCAGCCGAACGGGCGAAGCCCATCTCATGGGTGACGACGATCATGGTCATGCCGTCCCGGGCGAGCTGCTGCATGACCTCCAGCACCTCGTTGATCATCTCGGGGTCCAGCGCCGAGGTCGGCTCGTCGAAGAGCATGACCTTGGGGTCCATCGCCAACGCCCGTGCGATCGCGACGCGTTGCTGCTGGCCGCCCGACAACTGCGCCGGGTACTTGTCGGCCTGGGTGCCCACGCCGACGCGGTCGAGCAGCGCGCGGGCCTTCTCCTCCGCCGCCTGCTTGCCGGTCTTGCGGACCTTGATCTGCCCCAGCATCACGTTCTCGAGCACGGTCTTGTGCGCGAAGAGGTTGAAGGACTGGAAGACCATGCCCACATCGGCCCGGAGCCGGGCGAGCGCCTTGCCCTCCCGGGGCAGCGGCTTGCCGTCGATCGAGATGTCACCCGAATCGATCGTCTCCAGACGGTTGATGGTGCGGCACAGGGTGGACTTCCCGGACCCGGAGGGCCCGATGACCACGACGACCTCGCCACGGGTGATCGTCAGGTCGATGTCCTGGAGCACGTGCAACGCGCCAAAATGCTTGTCGACGCTCTTCAGGACGACCAGTTCGTCGGTCCCGGCCATGGCGTCCTTGGCCACCGATGCATCGGTCATCGCTTTGGGGCTCCGTCCTCCTCGGTTTCCGAGGACAGTAGTGACCCCTTACGACCAGCGTCATTACATCTGAGGGGAATCTGAGCATCACGATCCGATAGCAATCGGACACGTGTCGTAGCGACCGCACGGACGCGCGTACCGGCTGGGTAACGGAAGCCCCGGGCAACCCGAAGCCCCTTGACGCCGTCCTTGTCCATCGGCGTGACTTCCTTGGTGCACGCGTGCGTGCACCGCGTTCTTGAAAAGGGACCGTACGACTGATGAGACCCGAGACCGTACGACCGAGTCGGTACGGCCAAGACCGTACGACCGACGACAGCCAAGACCGTACGACCGATGAAACGGTACGACCGATGAGCCGGAGGGGGCCGGAATGAGACTGCTCCTCGTCGAGGACGACAACCACGTCGCCGCCGCCCTGTCCGCCGTGCTGGCACGGCACGGCTTCGAGGTCACGCATGCCCGCAGCGGCGAGGAGGCGCTACAGGCCCTCGTCCCGGAGAGCGACGGCTTCGGCGTCGTGCTGCTCGACCTGGGACTGCCCGACCAGGACGGCTACGAGGTCTGCGGCAAGATCCGCAAGCGGACCGCCACACCGGTGATCATGGTCACCGCGCGCGCGGACGTCCGGTCCCGCATCCACGGACTCAACCTCGGCGCCGACGACTACGTGGTGAAGCCGTACGACACCGGTGAACTGCTCGCCCGGATCCACGCCGTCAGCAGGCGCACCGCCCACGACGACGGGTCGGCGCCCGGCGAGAACCTGGTGCTCCTGGGACCCGTGCGTATCGAACTCCCCAACCGCACGGTCACCGTGGACGGTTCGACGGTCCAGCTCACCCGCAAGGAGTTCGACCTCCTCGCGCTGCTGGCCCAGCGCCCCGGAGTGGTGTTCCGGCGGGAGCAGATCATCAGCGAGGTGTGGCGCACGAGCTGGGAAGGAACCGGCCGCACGCTGGAGGTGCACGTGGCGTCGCTGCGCTCCAAACTGCGCATGCCGGCGCTGATCGAGACCGTGCGCGGCGTCGGGTACCGGCTCGTCGCCCCGGCCGCGTAGCGGGCACAGGTGCGTACCCGACTGCTGCCGCTGCTCATCGTCCTGATGGCGGCCGTGCTGCTCGCGCTCGGCGTCCCGCTCGCGACGAGTGTCGCCGCGCAGCAGCAGCAGCGCGTCGTCGTCGACCGCATCGACGACACCGCGCGCTTCGCGGCCCTCGCCCAGTACGTCACCGACTCTCCGAGCCGCTCGCGGGCCGGCTTCCCGGACGAGCGCGGCGAGACCCTGCGCACCGAACTCAGCCGCTACTACGAGGTGTACGGCATCCGGGCCGGCGTCTTCTATCGCGACGCCGAGCCGATGGCCAACGCGCCGGAGACCTGGCTCCTGCCCGAGACCGGCGCGGCCCGCGACGCCTTCAACGAGGCGCTCGTCAGCCGCCGCAGCCACGATCCCCAACAGGTCTGGCCCTGGCAGCACCGCCGTCTCGTCGTCGCCTCCCCGGTCGTCAGGGACGGCGACGTCATCGGCGTCGTCGTCACCGACTCGCCCACCGGGCAGATGCGTTCCGAGACCCTGCACGGCTGGCTGATCATCGGCGCGGGCGAGATCGCCGCGATGCTGCTCGCGCTCGGCGCCGCGCTGCGCCTCACCGGCTGGGTGCTCAGGCCCGTACGCGTTCTCGACGCCACCACCCACGACATCGCGACCGGCCGTCTGAAGTCGCGAGTCGCGCCCGCCGGCGGACCGCCCGAACTCCAGCGTCTGGCACGGTCGTTCAACGAGATGGCGGACAACGTCGAGAGCGTGCTGGAACAGCAGCGCGCCTTCGTCGCCGACGCATCGCACCAACTGCGCAACCCGCTCTCGGCGTTGCTCCTGCGGATCGAGCTGCTCGCCCTCGAACTCCCGGAGGGCAACGAGGAGATCGCGTCGGTCCGCACCGAGGGCAAGCGTCTGACCCAGGTGCTCGACGACCTGCTCGACCTGGCACTGGCGGAGCACGCCGAGGCCGACACGCGCCTGACCGACATCGGCGCGCTCACCGCCGAGCGCGTGGCGTCCTGGCAGCCGGTCGCCGACAGCCGAGGCGTACGGCTGGCGGGCAACTGCCCGCCCACGACGGCGTGGGCCGACCCCATCACCCTGTCCAGCGCCCTGGACGCGGTGATAGACAACGCGGTCAAGTTCACGCCGGAGGGGGAGACCGTCGAGGTGACGGTCGCCTCGAACGGCGAGTCCTCCACGGTCGTGGTCACCGACGGGGGCCCCGGCCTCGGCGACGAGGACCTGGCCCGGATCGGCGACCGGTTCTGGCGCAGCGCCGCCCATCAGAACATCAAGGGCTCGGGCCTCGGCCTCTCCATCTCCCGGACCCTGCTCGCCGCGGGCGGCGGCTCCATCGCGTACGGCCACCACGAACCGCACGGGCTGCGGGTGACGGTGACCGTGCCCAGGTCGGAGCCGACGGCCTGAGCGAGGCCGAGGGGCGCCCCCGTCGCGGGGGTGCCGCTACGGCTTGATCGACCGGTAGTACCGGCGCGCGCCCTCGTGCAGCGGCAGCGGATCCGTGTAGATCGCCGTGCGCAGGTCCACGAGCTGGGCGGCGTGCACCACGTAGCCGATGCGGTCGCGGCTCCCGATCACCGTGCGGGTGAGCTCCTCGGTGAGGTTCGCGTCCGCGTCCTCCCGGGTGATCAGGAAGTTGGCCACGGCCAGCGTCGGCACGGCGGAACCGCGCTGCGCCGCGGGGTAGGCGTCGGCGGGCATCACGGCCGACCGGTAGTAGCGGGAGGCGCCGCCCTGCTCGTGCAGCTTCGCGACCAGGTCGTTGCCGATCGGAACCAGCCGGATGTCGTCGGCCTTCGAGAGCTCCTGAACGGCGTTCGTCGGCAGACCGCCCGACCAGAAGAAGGCGTCGATCTTGTGATCCTTGAGCAGCTCGGGCATGTCCGCGATGCCGACGGCGAGCGGCTCGATGTCCTTGCCGGGGTCGAGCCCCGCCGCCTCCAGCACATGGTTCGCGATCAGCCGCACCCCGGAACCGCCCGGTCCCACGGCGACCTTCAGGCCCCTCAGATCCTCCACGGACTGCACGGGCGAGGAGCGCGGGACCACCAGGTGCACATAGTCGTCGTAGAGCCGCGAACAGCCGCGCAGCCGGCGCGCGCCCGGCTTGTGCTGGAGGAGGTACGTCTCCACGGCGTCGGCCGCCGCGATGCTGAAGTCCGCCTCGCCCGTGGCCACCCGGCTGATGTTCTGCTGAGATCCGTCGCTGTCCTGCAATTGCACGTTCAGGTCGGGCATGTCCTTGGCGATGGCGCCCTGCAGGAGCTTGCCGTACATCTGGTAGACCCCGGTCGCGGTGCCCGTGCTGAAGGTGATCGTCCCGCTCGGGGACTCCTTGTCCAGCGGCAGCAACCACCACAGCAGCAGCCCGACGACCGCGCAGACGGCCGCCGAGCCGAACAGGGCGCGGCGCCGGCCGATAAGCGTGATTGCCTGGAACATGCGCGCGATCCTGCCAGCCCGGGGCCGGTCCTGGCCAGGGCAGCCGGTCCCGGGGTCGGGCTCCGGCGGATGGGTAGGCTCGCCGAATGCAGCCGTCCCCGCCGTCGCAGGTCCCGCCGTCCGCATCGCCCGTGTTCCGGGTCCCGCCGTCCGCGCCTGAGGCCTCACCGGTCCCGCTGCCCGGATCTCCTGCGCCGCAGGCCCCGCCGCCGCCCAGGTATCCCGAGTCTCCGGTCGTGCCGGAGGCCTCACCGGCCTCCCTGGTCCGTGAGTTCCATCTCGCCTTCGGCCTCGACGTCCGCGGCACCCCGACCGAGGTCTCCCCGAAGGTCGCCGCGCACCGGGGCGAGCTGCTCGCGGAGGAGGCCGCCGAGGTCGCCGAGGTCTCGGTCGACGGGCCGCTCGACCGGCTGGCGCACGAGCTCGCCGACGTCGTGTACGTGGCGTACGGCACCGCGCTCGTCCACGGGATCGGCCTCGACGCGGTGATCGCCGAGATCCACCGGGCCAACATGACGAAGCTCGGCCCCGACGGGCACGTCGCCCGCAGGGCCGACGGCAAGGTCCTCAAGGGCGAGCACTACCGGGCACCGGACGTGTCGGAGGTACTGCGTCGGCAGGGGTGGAGCGCGCCGGGCGCGTAAGACCTGGGGAGCCGTCATGGGGAGGCCGCACCGCCGCGCCCCTGACGGGAAGGCGGCACGGCCGCAGCCACCGTACGGACGCCAGCGACGAGCAGGAGAGCGCATGAACGAGCCGGCCGAACTCGATCTGCCCGTCGAGGGCGGAACCCTCCGTGTCCTCAGATTCGGCGGGGGGCCGCGGACCGCTCTCGCGGCCCACGGCATCACCGGATCCGGGATGTCCCTCCGCGCCGTGGCCCGTCACCTCCCCGACGAGTGGAGTCTGTTCGCGCCCGACCTGCGCGGACGCGGCGGAAGCGCGGACACCCCCGGCCCGTACGGCCTCGACCGGCACGCCGGGGACCTGTGCCGCCTGGCCGAGGACCTGGGCGGTGGCCGGCCGGTCGCCCTGACCGGGCACTCGATGGGCGCCTACACCGCGCTGAAGGCGGCCGCGCGCCGGCCCGGGCTGTTCGACCGGCTGCTGCTCGTCGACGGCGGTCTGCCGCTGCCCGTCCCGCCCGGCACGGACCCCGACGCCGTCCTCGACGCCACGCTCGGACCCGCGCTGGCCCGCCTCGGCCGGACGTACGAGAGCGACGAGGCGTACGTCGACTTCTTCCGCGCGCATCCGGCGCTCGGACCGCACTGGAACGCGGACATCGAGGCATACGTGCGCTACGACGTCACGGGGACCCGGGGCGCCAGGCGGTCGAAGGTACGGGAGGAGGCCGTGCGGCACGACGGACGCGATCTGCTCACGTCCGCCGGCCTGTTCGCCGCCGCCCTCACGGGACTGGGCGTCCCGGCGCTGCTGCTGCACGCGCCGCTCGGACTGCTCGGCCAGGAGCCGCCCATGCTCGCGGCGTCCGTCGTCGAGGACTGGACCGGCGTCGCGGGGCGCCTCCCCGCCGAACTGATCGAGGGCTCCAACCACTACACGATCCTGCTCGGCACCGCCGCGAGGACCGTCGCCGAACGGTTCGTCGCGCTGGGCGGATGACCGGCGGGCCCGGGACCGCACGCCGGAGGCCGCACGCCTGGTGCCGGAGGCCGCACGTCGTGTGACGGACGGCGGCCGGCGGCGGCTCCGGCGTCCGGACGCACTCCCGGCACCGCCTACCCTTGTCCCATGAGCAGCGGCGACCGGAGTCAGGCAGTGGACGTTCAGGAATCCAAGACGTACGAAGTGCGCACCTACGGGTGTCAGATGAACGTCCACGACTCCGAACGGCTCTCCGGGCTCCTGGAGGACGCCGGTTACGTGCGGGCGCCCGAGGGCGCGGACGGGGACGCGGACGTCGTCGTCTTCAACACCTGCGCCGTACGCGAGAACGCCGACAACAAGCTCTACGGCAACCTCGGCCGCCTCGCCCCGATGAAGACGAAGCGCCCCGGCATGCAGATCGCCGTCGGCGGCTGTCTCGCCCAGAAGGACCGCGACACCATCGTGAAGCGGGCGCCCTGGGTGGACGTCGTCTTCGGCACGCACAACATCGGCAAGCTGCCGGTCCTCCTGGAGCGCGCCCGCGTCCAGGAAGAGGCACAGATCGAGATCGCCGAGTCCCTGGAGGCCTTCCCCTCCACGCTGCCGACCCGCCGCGAGAGCGCGTACGCGGCCTGGGTGTCGATCTCCGTCGGCTGCAACAACACCTGCACCTTCTGCATCGTCCCCGCGCTGCGCGGCAAGGAGAAGGACCGCAGGACCGGCGACATCCTGGCCGAGATCGAGGCACTGGTCGGCGAGGGCGTCTCCGAGATCACCCTCCTCGGCCAGAACGTCAACGCGTACGGCAGCGACATCGGCGACCGCGAGGCCTTCAGCAAGCTGCTGCGCGCCTGCGGGAAGATCGAGGGCCTGGAGCGTGTGCGCTTCACCTCGCCGCACCCGCGCGACTTCACCGACGACGTGATCGCCGCCATGGCCGAGACGCCGAACGTCATGCCGCAGCTCCACATGCCGATGCAGTCCGGCTCGGACACGGTCCTGAAGGCGATGCGCCGCTCGTACCGCCAGGAGCGCTTCCTCGGGATCATCGAGAAGGTCCGGGACGCCATCCCGCACGCGGCGATCACCACCGACATCATCGTGGGCTTCCCCGGCGAGACGGAGGAGGACTTCGAGCAGACCCTCCACGCCGTTCGCGAGGCCCGCTTCTCGGCGGCCTTCACGTTCCAGTACTCCAAGCGCCCCGGCACCCCGGCGGCCACCATGGAGGGCCAGATCCCCAAGGAGATCGTCCAGGCGCGCTACGAGCGTCTCGTCGCCCTCCAGGAGGAGATCTCCTGGGACGAGAACAAGAAGCAGGTCGGCCGTGTCCTGGAGCTGATGGTCGCCGAGGGTGCGGGCCGCAAGGACGGCGCCACCCACCGCCTCTCGGGCCGCGCCCCCGACAACCGGCTGGTCCACTTCACCAAGCCCGACGCGGAGGTCCGCCCCGGTGACGTGGTGACCGTCGAGATCACCTACGCCGCCCCGCACCACCTGCTCGCCGAGGGCGCCGTCCTGGACGTGCGCCGCACGCGCGCGGGGGACGCCTGGGAGAAGCGCAACGCCGCCGAGGCCGCCAAGCCGGCCGGCGTCATGCTGGGCCTGCCGAGGATCGGCGCCCCGGAGCCGCTTCCGGTCGCCGCGGGCAGCGGCTGCGGCTGCGACTGACCGCGGCCGCCCCGCAGGCCGGCGCGCCCGCGCGGGCCCACCCGCGGGCCCACCGCGCCGAAGCGGACCGGTGGTGCGCGGCGTTACGCTGCGGGCCATGCTTGTAGCCGCCGCAATCTGCCCCTGCCCTCCGCTGCTCGTCCCCGATGTCGCCGCCGGAGCGGCCCCCGAGCTGGACGCCGCGCGTGCCGCGTGCACGGACGCGCTGGGCGTGCTCGCCGCGTCGCGTCCGGACCTGCTGGTGGTCGTCGGCCCGGCCGACGAGAGTGGTCGCGGGCCCCATCCGGAGGGCACCCGGGGCTCGTTCAGCGGCTTCGGGGTCGACCTCGACGTATGCCTCGGCCGTCCGAAAACGGACGACGCGCACCCGGACGCGGACGGCACCGGCGACGCGCACCCGGACGCGGACGGCACCGCGGCCCCGGAACGTGAGCTGCCGCCCTCCCTCGCCGTCGCCGCCTGGCTGCTGGAGCGCACCGGCTGGTCCGACGCCCCGGTGGAGGGGCTCGGGGTCGGGGAGCCGCTGGAGGCCGAGCGGTGCGTCCGGACCGGGGAGCGGATCGGCCGCCGGGCCGGGCGCGTGGCCCTGCTGGTGATGGGTGACGCCAGCGCGTGCAGGACCCTCAAGGCGCCCGGCTATCTCGACGCGCGCGCGGAGGACTTCGACGCCGAGGTCGCGCGGGCGCTCGGGACGGCCGACGTCGCGGCCCTCAAGGCGCTGGACACCTCTCTGGCGTACGAACTGAAAGCCGCGGGGCGAGCCCCCTGGCAGGTTCTCGCGGGCGCGGCCGAGGGCGCGGGACTCGGCGGCGCCCTGCTCCACGACGACGCTCCCTACGGAGTGGGCTACATGGTGGCGGCCTGGTCGTAGGCGTTGGGTCCGCGGTCGCGTACGCCCGTAAGTCTGGAGGCGTGTGGGTCCGCGGTCGCGTACGCCCGTAAGCCGGGAGGCGCGTAGGCCCGCGGGCCCCTCGGTCTCGTAGGTTCCGTGGAACGCGTAGGTCCGGGCGGAACTCGTGGACCTACGGGGTCCGGACGCGGCGGACGGCCGGGGGGGGGCCGGGCGCGGCCCCCGCCCCCGCCCCCCGCCCCGGCGGCGCCCGGGCCGCCGGCGGGGCGGGGCGCGCCGGCCGCGGGCCCGGCGCCCC
>NZ_JBHYXD010000018.1:49213-66700 GCF_042751995.1 Streptomyces sp. NPDC059371
CTGCGCGCGCCCGGCGGCGCCCGCGCGCGGGCGGCGGGCGGGCTCGCCGCTCGTCCCGCCGCGCCCCCCCCCCGTCGCACGGGTCGCTCAGGAGGCCCGAGGCGGGGTCGGCGCGTCCGGCGGACTCGCGTCGCCGCCGCCGTTCTTGTGCGCGAGGCGGTCCATGGCGTCCTTCGCCTTGCCCGTGCCCGTGTGGATCTTGCCGCTGTACTTGTGCTTGGTCTTGTCGTCGACCGCCTTCGCGGCCTTGTCGAGGCCGTGAGCGACCTTGTGCCCGTGCTGCTGCGCGAGCCCGGAGACCTTGTCCTTGGCAGGCTCCAGCTTGGCTTTCAGATTGTCCATCAGACCCATGGTTCGCCTTCCCTGGCGGGACAGTTACGTGCGGGAGCCCTTGCCGGCCTCGTGGTCGGCGGCCTGTTCCGGTGTCTGCTGCCTGGGGATGCCGACGTCCTCCGCGGTGGCGGTCCCGGCGTCGCCCGCCGTCGCCTCGCCCTCGTCCTCGGACGAACCCTCGGACGAACCCTCGGACGAACCCTCGGCCGCCACGGCCACCCGCGCTTCGACGGCCGGTTCCTCCTCGGTGGCCTTCGACCTCCGGAGAAGCCGTTCAAAAACGCCCATATCCGCTCCTTACGTTACTCGTGAGGGCGAAGTTCCGCGTTGCCCGGTGCGGCCCATTGCGTCACCCGGGTCGCCGGTCCTCGGAACCGGCGGCCGGAACCCCGCATGAGGGAACGAACCCGGAACCGTCGCGTCACGCGGCTCGTTGCGGGGGAGGTCCCGGGGTTTGCGAGACTGGGACCGTGAGCAGCGCACCTCCCGCACCCCGGGTCATCGCCGTCGTCGGACCTACCGCGGCAGGAAAGTCCGATCTGGGCGTTTTCCTCGCCAGGCGTCTCGGCGGCGAGGTCGTCAACGCCGACTCGATGCAGCTCTACCGCGGGATGGACATCGGCACCGCCAAGCTGACGCCCGCCGAGCGCGGCGGCGTCCCCCACCACCTCCTGGACATCTGGGACGTGACGGTCACCGCCAGCGTCGCCGAGTACCAGCGCCTCGCCCGCGCCCGGATCGACGCGCTGCTCGCCGAGGGGCGCTGGCCCGTCCTGGTGGGCGGCTCCGGACTGTACGTCCGCGGGGCCGTCGACAAGATGGAGTTCCCCGGCACCGACCCCGCCGTACGCGCCCGCCTGGAGGAGGAGCTCACCCTGCGCGGCTCCGGAGCCCTGCACGCGCGGCTCGCCATGGCCGACCCCGGGGCCGCCCAGGCCATCCTGCCCAGCAACGGCCGCCGGATCGTCCGCGCGCTCGAGGTCATCGAGATCACCGGCAAGCCCTTCACCGCCAACCTGCCCGGCCACGAATCCGTCTACGACACCCTCCAGATCGGTGTCGACGTGGCCCGCCCCGAGCTCGACGAGCGCATCGCGCGGCGGGTGGACCGCATGTGGGATGCCGGACTCGTGGACGAGGTGCGCGCGCTGGAGGCACAGGGCCTGCGCGCCGGGCGCACGGCCTCCCGTGCGCTCGGATACCAGCAGGTCCTCGCGGCGCTCGCCGGGGAGTGCACCGAGGACGAGGCCCGCGCCGAGACCGTTCGCGCCACCAAGCGCTTCGCGCGCCGCCAGGATTCATGGTTCCGGCGGGACCCCAGGGTGCATTGGCTCAGTGGGGCTGCGGCGGATCTCACAGAACTCCCGGAACTCGCACTGGCGTTGGTCGAACGACCGGTCACAGCCTGATCACGTCATGGCATCGGGACGCTCCGGCCGTCATCCGGGCCTCCGGCGCCGTGCCATCATCAAGCTTCGATCGACCAGTGAAGTCCGAGTTTGGGAGGGCGCGTGGCGATGGAGGCCGGCCCTCGCGACACTGCACGCGGCACCGAGTACGGTGCCGATCGGGACGGAGTTCGTCTGAGCATCGATCCGGACGCCGACCACG
The DNA here is from genome assembly GCF_042751995.1 of Streptomyces sp. NPDC059371. NCBI lineage: Bacteria > Bacillati > Actinomycetota > Actinomycetes > Kitasatosporales > Streptomycetaceae > Streptomyces > Streptomyces sp. NPDC059371. The sequence continues at coordinate 51,158 of NZ_JBHYXD010000018.1, forward strand.
GCGTCGAGCCGGAGCTGGGCGGAGATCGACTGAGCTCCGACGGCCCCGAGGACACCCCCGGCGGGGTGATCGCCGACGGCCCCGGCCCCGGCGAGATGTCCCCCGAGCCGGAGGTCGAGGTCGAGCTGCGCCCGCAGCGTCTGCTGCGCATCTGGCAGCTCGCGCCCATCGTGGCGCTGGGCGCGACGGGCTCCCTGATGTTCGCCTTCCCGCTCGCCTTCGAGTTCGGTGACGGCGGTGCCGTGGTCGCCATGCTCGGGCTGCTGATCTGCCTGTGCGCCGCCGGCTGGGGCATGATGGCCGCCCGCCGGGTCGGCTACACGCTGCCCGGCCTCCCGCCGCGCGGCTCCGGCCGGCGCCCCGACTGGCGGGTGGTCCTCACGTACGTCGTGATCGTCGCCGCGGTGGCCGTGCTCGCCGTGGGACGCGTGGCCCGACTGCGCTGACCCCGGGTGCCCTCCCGGCACCCGTCACCGCGCGCGGGGCTGTCGTCGTGACCCCGTACGATCGGGGAATGAGCACGCGGATCGCCTTCCTCAAGGGCCACGGGACCGAGAACGACTTCGTGATCATCCCGGACCCGGAGAACGTCATCGACCTGCCTCCCGCCGCCGTCGCCGCCCTGTGCGACCGCCGCGCGGGCATCGGCGGCGACGGTCTGCTGCACGTCGTGCGGTCCGCCGCGCACCCCGAGGCCGCCGGGATGGCGGCCGAGGCGGAGTGGTTCATGGACTACCGCAACGGCGACGGCTCGGTCGCCGAGATGTGCGGCAACGGAGTGCGCGTGTTCGCCCACCACCTCCACCGCGCCGGACTCGTTCCCGAGGGCGACACCGCGATCGCCACGCGCGGAGGCGTGAAGCCCGTCCACATCGCCAAGGACGGCGACATCACCGTCGGCATGGGCAAGGCGCTTCTTCCCGAGGGAGAGGTCACGGTGAGCGTCGGCGGGCGGAGCTGGCCCGCGCGCAACGTGAACATGGGCAACCCGCACGCGGTCGCCTTCGTGGACGACCTCGCGCACGCCGGCGACCTGTTCACCCCGCCGCCGTTCGCCCCGGCGTCGGCCTACCCGGACGGGGTCAACGTCGAGTTCGTCGTCGACCGGGGGCCGCGCCATGTCGCCCTGCGGGTCCACGAACGCGGCTCGGGCGAGACCCGCTCCTGCGGCACGGGCGCGTGCGCCGTGGCCGTCGCCACCGCCCGCCGCGACGACGCCGACCCCGCCGTGACCGGCACCCCGGCGACGTACACCGTCGACGTGCCCGGCGGACGCCTCGTCATCACCGAGCACGCCGACGGCGAGATCGAGATGACGGGCCCCGCCGTCATCGTCGCCGAGGGCGAGATCGACGCGGAGTGGCTGCACGGCGCGCTGCGCTGAGCCGCACAGGCGTCATGCGCTGAGCCGCACAGGCGTCCTGCGCCGAGTCGCAGGGGCGCGCCGTGCTGAGCCGCACACGCCGGACGTCGTACGTCCTTGCCGTCCATTCCAGAAAATCGAAACCGTAAACCCCAAAACCTTCGCTCGAATGGGTGATCCGTTTCACGCTCGGCGAGAGGCGGTCAGCCGGGCGTGGTGGGGTCGGTAGCATCAAGCACCGGCCCGGACGGGGGATCGACACCATCCCCTGAGCCGAGTACGCCATGGGGCACCCGTCCGCCGGTCTGACGCAGCCGGAGGTGCCCATGAGTGCGGAGGCGACGAATCCCGCGACGCCAGGCCCCGTTACGCCCGCCAGCCGGCGTTCGGCGTCGCTGGAGCCGGAGGTGCCCCCGGCGCACCGCAAGAAGGCCCGGCCCCGGATCGACCTGCGCCGGCTGGGGCGGGCCGCACTGCTCGGACCCGCGGCCCGCGACCGGCTGCCGGACGCGATCGGTCATGTGGCCGAGGCCCACCGCGCCCACCACCCCGACGCCAAGCTGGAGCCCCTGCGCCGGGCGTGGGTCCTAGCGGAGTCCTCGCACCGCGGCCAGATGCGCAAGAGCGGCGAGCCGTACATCACCCACCCGCTCGCCGTGACCCTGATCCTCGCCGAACTCGGCGCCGAGACCACCACGTTGACCGCCTCCCTGCTCCACGACACCGTCGAGGACACGGAAGTGACGCTCGATCAGGTCCGGGAGGAGTTCGGCGACGAGGTCTGCTACCTGGTCGACGGTGTGACCAAACTGGAGAAGGTCGACTACGGCGCCGCCGCCGAACCGGAGACCTTCCGCAAGATGCTGGTCGCCACGGGCAACGACGTCCGGGTCATGTCGATCAAGCTCGCGGACCGGCTGCACAACATGCGGACCCTCGGTGTCATGCGCCCCGAGAAACAGGCGCGCATCGCCAAGGTGACCCGGGACGTGCTCATCCCGCTCGCCGAGCGTCTCGGTGTCCAGGCGCTCAAGACCGAACTGGAAGACCTCGTCTTCGCGATCCTGCACCCCGAGGAGTACGAGCACACCCGGGAGCTCATCTCCGAGAACGCGAACCGCGACGACGACCCCCTCGCGGAGATCGCCGAGGAGGTACGCGCGGTCCTGCGCGACGCCGGGATCCAGGCCGAAGTCCTCATAAGGCCAAGGCACTTCGTCTCCGTGCACCGGGTGTCGCGCAAACGCGGCCCGATGCGCGGCGCCGACTTCGGACGCCTCCTGGTCCTCGTGAACGAGGACGCCGACTGCTACGGGGTTCTCGGCGAACTCCACACCTGTCTCACCCCGGTGGTCTCGGAGTTCAAGGACTTCATCGCCGTCCCCAAGTTCAACCTCTACCAGTCGCTGCATACGGCCGTCACCCGCGGCGACGGCCAGGTCGCCGAAGTCCTCATCCGCACCCACCAGATGCACAAGGTCGCCGAGGCCGGAGTCATCGCGCTCGGCAATCCCTACGCGCCGCCGTCGGAGGAACAGCCGGACGGCTCGGGCGAGCGCCCCTTCGACGGCGAGCGCGCCGACCCCACCCGCCCCGGCTGGCTGTCCCGGCTGCTCGACTGGCAGCAGGGCGCGCCGGACCCGGACACCTTCTGGTCGACGTTGCGCGAAGACCTCGCCCAGGACCGGGAGATCACCGTCTTCCGCGCCGACGGAGGCTCGCTCGGCCTTCCGGAGGGCGCCAGTTGCGTCGACGCGGCGTACGCGCAGTACGGCGAGGACGCGCACGCCTGCATCGGCGCCCGCGTCAACGGCCGTCTGGCGACGCTGAGTACGGTCCTGAGGGACGGTGACACCGTTCAGCTCCTCATGGGCCAGGACCCCGCCTCCGAGCCGTCCAGGGAGTGGCTGGAGCACGCGCACACGCCCGCCGCGCGGATCGCCATCCAGCGCTGGATGGCCACCCATCCCGCACCCGGCCACGAGGAGGCGGCCAGAGCCTCCGCCACCGGACCCCGGCCGCCCGTCGCGGCCCCGGCCCGCACCGCCGAAGCGCAGGCCGCCCGCACCGCCGAGACCCCGGCCGCCCGCCCCGCGAGCGCCGTCGCGGACCTCCCCGGCGTGTCCGTACGCATGGCCGGCTGCTGTACACCCGTATCTCCCGACGAGGTGACCGGCTTCGCCGTCCGCGGGGGAGTGGTCACCGTGCACCGGGTCGAGTGCGCGGGAGCGGCCCGCATGAAGAGCGCGGGGCGCCCGGAGGTGGGAGTGCGCTGGGGCGACACCACCGAGTGCCGCGTCACCCTGGTCGCCGAGTCGTTCGGGCGCCCGCACCTGCTCGCCGACCTCACCGAGGCCATCGCGGCGGAGGGGGTCGCCATCGTCTCCGCGACGGTCGAACCCCCGAGCCAGCAGCGCGTACGCCACACGTACACGCTCCAACTCCCCGACGCGGCCGACCTCCCCGCCCTGATGCGCGCGATGCGCAACGTACCCGGCGTGTACGACGTGAGCCGCCCGCAGCATCCGCTGCCGTCGCCCCAGTAGCCGGGTGCCGACGGGCTCGCCGACGGGCCGGGTGAAGGTGGCCGGGGGGTCCGGACGACGGCAGCCCGGCGGACCGGGCGCAGTTGTCCCGGCGGACCGGGGTGAAGGTGTCCCGGCAGACAGGACGACACCGCCCGGCAGGCCAGGGCGACGGTGTCCGGGCGGACGGGGTGAGAGCGCCCGGGGGCCGGACGAGGTGATCCCGGCGGACCGGACGCCGGCGTCCGGGCGGACTGTTCCCGTGGACCGGGCGTCGACGTCCCGGTGGGGCCGGGTCCCGGTGCTCGGGGTGGCAGGTTCCGTGCCGACCCCAATGAGTCCCGGGAACCACCCGTTCGGGTGGGACGGATGCGAGTCGGCGGCGCCGGGGAGGCGCGCGCTGGTAGCCGTGGTCCATGTCGGACAACCCCACCCCCACGCCCGCACGCCCGAGGAGCCGCCGCGTCACGGCGGCCCTGCTCGCCTCGGCCGTCTCCGTCTGCCTGATCGCCGCGAGCGCCCCGGACCCGGCCGGACCCCTGGGGGTCGGCGACCGTCTCTTCCCCACCCTCGGCAACCCCGGGTACGACGTCGAGTCGTACGACCTCCACTTCACCTATCCCGGCAGCAACGACAAGCCGCTCACGGCCGTCACCACGATCGACGCCGTGACCACCGAGACGCTCGACCGCGTCAACCTCGACTTCGCGCGCGGAAGCGTCCGGTCGGTCCAGATCGACGGAACCCCCGCCCGCTTCACCCAGGCGGGCGAGGACCTGGTGGTGACACCGGACGAACCGCTCATCGCCGGGAGCCCGCTGCGCATCACCGTCCGTCACACCAGCGACCCGGTGAGCGCGAAGGGCCAGGACGGCGGCTGGGTACGGACCAAGGACGGGCTCGCGATGGCCGGCCAGGCCGACGCCGCGCACCTGGTCTACCCCTGCAACGACCACCCCTCCGACAAGGCCCTGTTCACCATCCACGTCACGGCCCCCGACCGGTACACGGTCGTCGCCAACGGTCTCCCCGAAGGCACCCGCCGTGCCCGCGGGGCCACGACCTGGACGTACCGGACCGAGCACCCCATGGCCACCGAGCTGACCCAGGTGTCCATCGGCCGCTCCGCCGTGCTGCACCGGAAGGGGCCGCACGGCCTGCCCGTACGGGATGTGATCCCCAGCGCCGACCGCGCGGCGCTCGAACCGTGGCTGCGCAAGACTCCCGGCCAGATCGCCTGGATGGAGAGCAAGGTCGGAAGGTACCCGTTCGAGACCTACGGGCTGCTGATGGCCCAGGCCCAGACCGGCTTCGAGCTGGAGACACAGACGCTGTCGCTCTTCGAGAAGGAACTCTTCACCCAGCCCGCCTACCCGAAGTGGTACGTCGACTCGATCATGGTGCACGAGCTGTCGCACCAGTGGTTCGGCGACAGCGTCAGCCCCCGCACCTGGTCCGACGTGTGGCTGAACGAAGGGCACGCCACCTGGTACGAAGCCCTGTACGCCGAGGAGAAGGCGCACAAGCCCATGGAGAAGCGGATGAAGGCCGCCTACCGGCTGTCCGACTCCTGGCGTGCCACGGGCGGCCCGCCCGCCCGGCCCAAGGGACCCAAGCCCGGCCAGAAGATCAGCATCTTCCGGCCGAACGTCTACGACGGCGCGGCCCTGGCTCTGTACGCCCTGCGTCAGGAGATCGGGCACCAGGACTTCGAGCGCCTGGAGCGCACATGGGTGAGCCTCAACCACGACGGCGTGGCCTCGACGGCCGACTTCGTGGACCTTGCCTCCGCCGTCGCCGCACGTGATCTGAGCGGCTTCTTCAAGGCGTGGCTGTACGCCGAGAAGACACCCCCCATGCCGGGGCACCCGGACTGGAAGAGCGACGCCCCGAAGGCAGGCAAGCACAAGTGAGCGAGCCCCCGGCCCGGGTCACCGGAGCGGCGGAAGCGCCCCGAGCGCCGGGATCGGGGGTACGCGGCACCCCGCGGGCAGCGATGTCCGCGGGTGTCCGGTGTGGTGTCCGGGGGGTGGTCGGCGGGTCACGATAAGTCGCGTGACGCGCCGTACGGTGCCGTGCGACCATCTTCGAGCCGGCGGCGCCGCCCCTTCGGAGTGTCGGCCCGGCCGGAACCGGGAATCTCCCGGTGGTCGCGCACGTTGTTCTTTGTGACGGGCGGCATGCGTCGGCCCGCGGCTTATCCCATCTACGTAAGGATCCAATGACCTCCTCTTCTTCCCCTTCCCAGGACGCGCAGACTTCCGCGCAGAACTACCCCGAAGGTCTTCGGGCCGATGCCCTGATGGAAGAGGACGTCGCCTGGAGCCACGAGATCGACGGAGACCGGGACGGCGAGCAGTTCGAACGCTCCGAGCGCGCGGCCCTGCGCCGTGTGGCGGGCCTCTCCACCGAGCTCGAGGACGTCACCGAGGTCGAGTACCGACAGCTCCGCCTGGAGCGCGTCGTCCTCGTCGGTGTCTGGACCTCGGGCACCATCCGGGACGCGGACAACTCGCTGGCCGAGCTCGCCGCGCTCGCGGAGACCGCGGGAGCGCTCGTGCTCGACGGCGTCGTCCAGCGCCGCGACAAGCCCGACGCGGCCACGTACATCGGTTCCGGCAAGGCCAACGAGCTCCGGGACATCGTGATCGAGACCGGTGCCGACACCGTGATCTGTGACGGTGAACTGAGCCCCGGCCAGCTCATCCACCTCGAGGACGTCGTCAAGGTCAAGGTCATCGACCGTACGGCCCTGATCCTCGACATCTTCGCCCAGCACGCCAAGTCCCGTGAGGGCAAGGCGCAGGTGGCGCTCGCGCAGATGCAGTACATGCTGCCGAGGCTGCGAGGCTGGGGTCAGTCGCTGTCCCGTCAGATGGGCGGCGGCAAGGGCGGCGGCCTCGCCACCCGTGGTCCCGGTGAGACGAAGATCGAGACGGACCGGCGCCGCATCCGCGAGAAGATGGCGAAGATGCGCCGGGAGATCGGGGAGATGAAGACCGGCCGCGAGATCAAGCGCCAGGAGCGCCGCCGCAACAAGGTGCCCTCGGTCGCCATCGCCGGTTACACCAACGCCGGCAAGTCGTCCCTGCTCAACCGTCTCACGGGCGCGGGCGTCCTCGTCGAGAACGCGCTGTTCGCGACTCTCGACCCGACCGTGCGCCGGGCCGAGACCCCGAGCGGGCGGCTGTACACGCTGGTCGACACGGTCGGATTCGTGCGCCACCTGCCGCACCACCTGGTCGAGGCGTTCCGCTCCACCATGGAGGAGGTCGGCGACTCCGACCTGATCCTGCACGTCGTGGACGGTTCGCACCCGGCACCGGAGGAGCAGCTCGCCGCGGTCCGCGAGGTCATCACCGACGTCGGCGCGACCAAGGTGCCCGAGATCGTGGTGATCAACAAGGCGGACGCGGCGGACCCGCTGGTGCTCCAGCGTCTGCTGCGCATCGAGAAGCGTTCCATCGCCGTCTCGGCGCGCACGGGCCAGGGCATGGAGGAACTGCTCGCGCTGATCGACAACGAGCTGCCGCGCCCCTCGGTCGAGATCGAGGCGCTCGTTCCGTACACGCACGGCAAGCTGGTCGCCCGCGCCCACACCGAGGGCGAGGTGATCTCCGAGGAGCACACCGCGGAGGGCACCCTGCTCAAGGTGAGGGTCCACGAGGAGCTGGCGGCGGACCTCGCACCGTACGTACCGGCGCCGGCGCTCCGCTAGCACTACCGGCCGGCACGTCCGCGCGGCCGCCCGGCCGGTACGCCGGCGGGCGACCGCTCGGGACGTACGAAGGCCTGTATGAAGGCCCGCCCCCTCCCGAGGGGGCGGGCCTTCGCCGTACGCGCGTGCGCGAGGTCCGGATCGGCGGACGGAGTCGCCTACCGGCCGCCGTACTCCTCGCTCATCCGCTGGTAGAGCGTCTGCGCCTCCTTGCCCAACTGCGGTCCGGCCAGCCAGGTGTGCGCGGCCGGGCCGATCGAGGTGTTGGAGACGAGTTCGGTCCTGCCGTCGACGACCCGGAACCAGCCGCCGCCGGACGAACCGCCCGTCATGGTGCAGCCGATGCGGTACATCGTGGGCATGGCCGGGCTCAGGGAGAGGCGGCCGGGTGTGTCGACGCACTTGAACATGCTCAGTCCGTCGTACGGCGGCGCGGCCGGGTAGCCCCAGGCGCCCACCGTGCCGGCGTCCTGGGCGGACGGCGCGGAGAAGTCCACGTCCAGCGCGTTGCCGACGGTCTCCTCCAGCGACTTGCCGCCCTGCTCCGGCTTCACATGCAGGACCGCGTAGTCGTAGGGCGCGCCCGCACCACCCGTTTCGTCACCGCCGGAGATCCACTCGTCGGAGGTCGAGGCCCAGTCCGCCCACCACTGGCCGTACGGCGCGATCTCACCGGCACCCGCACCGGCGAGATGCGCCTCGGACCTGCCCTGGTCGTTGTAGGAGGGCACGAACGCGATGTTGCGGTACCAGCCGCCGTTCCTCCCGGCGTGCACACAGTGGCCCGCGGTCCACACGAGGTTGGATCTGCCGGGGTGGTTCACGTCCTTGACGACCGTGCCCGAGCAGACCATCGAGCCCTCGGGGGAGTCGAAGAAGACCTTCCCGACCGGAGCGGCGTGCTCGTGGTACGGAGTCTGCTCGGTCCGCGCGTCGACGGGAGCCGGCTCGGGGTCGCTGACGCCCTGGTCCGCCGCCGCGTCCCGCACGGAGACCGTCTTGGCCGGGTCCTTGGCGGACTTCATCCGCTCGGGCTTCCACAGCCCGTCGATCACCGGGTTGACGAAGTCCTCGGCCTCACTGAGCCACCGGTCCTTGTCCCAGTCCTTCCAGGCGCCGTGCTTCCACTGGTCGACATCGATCCCGTGCTCCTTGAGCCGGTCCTTGATGCCGTCCGGAATATCGATCTTGTCGTCGCCGCTCGCCGACCCCCGCGAAGCGGAGGCGGCGGACCCGCCGTCCGCCCGGTCGTCACCGCTGCCGCAGGCCGTGGCGGTCAGTGCCAGGGCGGCCATGAGGCCGGCGGCGAGGACCCTGCGACGCTGTCCTGAGAATCCCATTGGTTTCGTACCCCCCGGTCGAATCCCTGTCTCCGTGCCGGCCGGGCGCGGGCGGCTCTCCGGGGAATCCCCCGTCACGCCCTCCCGCGCCCGCCCGGACGTGTCACGTCACGCGCGTCACCGCCCGGCGAACTTCGCGCTCACCGAGTCGTACACGCCCTTGGCCACATCGCCCAGCCGCGGACCCGCCAGCCAGCCGAACTTGACCGGTCCGATCGAGGTGTTGGACACCAGAGCCGGCTTGCCGTCCGAACCCGTGGACACCCAGCCGCCGCCCGAGGAGCCACCGGTCATCGTGCAGCCGATGCGGTACATCGTCGGGTCGGCCTGGGCGACCGAGAGCCGGCCCGGCCTGTCCGTGCACTGGTACAGCTTCTGGCCGTCGAACGGCGCCGCCGCCGGGTATCCGGTGGCCGTGATGCCGGAGACCTTGGGCACGGCCGGAGCGTTGAAGTTCACCGGCAGCGCCGAACCCACCGTCTCCTCCAGGGACTTGCCGCCGCTGCCCTTCTCCGGCGTCACATGCAGCACCGCGTAGTCGTACGACGCCCCCTGGCCGCCCGTGGAACCACCCTGCTCGATCCACTGGTCCGAGGTCTGCGCCCAGTCGCTCCACCAGACACCGTACGGAGCGACCTCCTCGCGCGGGGCGCTCTCCAACTGCGCCTCCGTCCGGCCCTGGTCGTTGTACGACGGCACGAAGGCGATGTTGCGGTACCAGCCGCCCTTCTTGCCGGCGTGCACACAGTGGCCCGCGGTCCACACGAGGTTGGACTTGCCCGGGTGCGCCGGGTCCTCGACCACCGTCGCCGAGCAGACCATCGTGCCCTCGGGGGCGTCGAAGAACACCTTGCCCGCCACGGGCACGTTGGCGTGGTACGACGGCTTCACGGCCCGCGCCGTCACCGGGGCCGGTTCCGGGTCGGTGACGCCCTGGTCACCGCTCAGGTCGGGGTCGTCCACGCCCTTGTTCTTGTCCGGGTCGTCCGCGCCGCGCATGCGGGCCGGGTCCCAGAGGTCCTTGATGATCGGGTTGATGAAGTCGTCGGCCTGGCGCAGCCACTCGTCCTTGTCCCAGTTCTTCCAGGCGCCCTTCTTCCACTTGTCGACATCGATGCCGTGCTCTTTGAGCTTGTTCTTGATGTCGTCCGGGATCTGGATCTTTCCGTCACCGCCCTGGGAAGCGGAGGCGGTCGGCTCACCGCTCGCCGTGTCGCTGCCCGAGTCGCAGGCGGTGGCCGTCAGCGACAGGGCCGCGGCGAGGCCGACGGCCGCCAGGACGGGGGACGGTCTGCGGCGCGCGCTCCTGCCTCGACGGGCGGCGAAGGGCGGGCGTATGGATCGCATGGTGGGTAACTCCCCCTGAACGTATGGGAACTGTGCGGTGCGTCTGCGGGCGCCCGAGCGGTGTGTCCGGCACGGCCGAACGGCATCACAGACTATGCGGTCGCTGTGCGGGACGCCCGACGGAACGGCAACGGTTCAGCTACGGGGGCGCGGGTCCGCCGCACCCGCCGCTTTCTGACGAATGGTCACCACGCGGGGCGCCCACCCTCCCGGCAAAGAACCGGTAAGGAACCCCGAATCCACCCGCTTCCCAACGCGACCGGCGTCGTTGGTACGTACGGGGGGCCTGCCGCCTGCGTCCGGACCCTCCTGCCAACTCGCCTCTGAACAGCGGGAGGACCTGAAGTCGTGGCCGTGACCGAGTCAGCGGTGGTGCCGGTGGGGGCGCCAGGGGATGCCGAGGGGGCGCGGGACACCGGCGCCGGAGCGGCCGAGCGGGCGCGCGCCGCGCACGAGGGCATTCTGCGGCGCCAGTCGGCGCGAGAGTCGGCGGCTCGTACGTACGCGCGCGCCCTGCCGATCGTTCCCGTACGGGCGCGCGGGCTGACGATCGAGGGCGCCGACGGGCGCCGCTATCTCGACTGCCTCTCCGGAGCCGGGACCCTGGCCCTCGGGCACAACCACCCCGTCGTCCTCGAAGCGATCAGAAAGGTCCTCGACTCGGGGGCGCCCCTGCACGTCCTGGACCTAGCGACACCGGTCAAGGACGCGTTCACCACCGAGCTGTTCCGCAGTCTTCCCCCGCGGTTCGCCGAGCGCGCGCGGGTCCAGTTCTGCGGACCGGCCGGGACGGACGCCGTGGAGGCCGCGTTCAAGCTGGTGCGCGCGGCGACCGGCCGCACCGGCATGCTCGCGTTCACCGGTGCCTACCACGGGATGACCGCGGGGGCGCTCGATGCGTCCGGCGGCGCGACCGACGTACGGGTCGCGCGCCTGCCCTATCCGCAGGACTACCGCTGCCCGTTCGGTATCGGCGGTGAGCACGGCGCCGAACTCGCCGCGCGCTGGACGGAGTCCCTCCTCGACGACACCAAGTCGGGCGTGCCGCACCCCGCCGGGATGATCCTCGAACCCGTCCAGGGCGAGGGCGGGGTCATTCCCGCGCCGGACGCCTGGACACGGCGGATGCGCGAGATCACCGAGGCCCGGTCCATCCCGCTGATCGTGGACGAGGTCCAGACGGGAGTGGGCCGGACCGGTGCCTTCTGGGCCGTGGAACACAGCGGGATCACCCCGGACGTGATGGTGCTGTCCAAGGCCATCGGCGGCAGCCTGCCCCTGGCCGTCGTCGTCTACCGCGACGACCTCGACGTCTGGGAGCCCGGCGCACACGCCGGCACCTTCCGCGGCAACCAACTGGCCATGGCCGCCGGCACGGCCACCCTGGCCTATGTCCGTGAGCATGGCCTCGCCGCACGCGCGGCGACCGTCGGGGCCCGCATGCTGGACCAGTTGCGCTCGCTCGCCTCCGAGTTCCCGTGCGTCGGGGACGTACGCGGCCGCGGTCTGATGATCGGCCTCGAACTCGTCGACCCCGAGGGGCCCCCGCATCGCACCCCCGACGGCCCCCGCCCCGCCGCCCCCGAACTCGCCGCCGCCGTCCAGCGGGAGTGCCTGCGCCGAGGCCTGATCGTGGAACTCGGGGGCCGCCGGTCGAGCGTCGTGCGGCTCCTTCCACCCCTGACGATCAGCGACGAACAGGCCTCCGCCGTGCTCGACCGCCTCGCTGACGCGGTGAGCGCGGTGAGCGCGACGGCCCTGGGGGACCGGAGACCCGGGAAGGACGGGGCGCGGGGTGCCGCCGGTCCCGAGTGACGGCCCGGCCCCTCGGCATTCACCGCCCGCCCCATCGACCGGCCAGGACGCCAAGAGCCCCGGCGCACCCCGGCTCCGGCCCGGTCACGTCGCCGCACGAGCCCGAACGACCCGCAAGGAACTCCTCGTGAACACCACCCCCGTACCCGACAGCCCGCCCTCCCCGTACGAGCAGAGGGCCGGCGCCGCACCGGCCGCGCACCTGTCCGCACCGGAGTCCGTTCCCCGGCAGACGGACGCGGCCCGGGCGCCCGAACGGCGGGGCCGGGCCACCGCGGACCCGCGGGAACTGTTGGACCTGCTCGACCACCCCGACACCCGGACGGCGGCGCAGGCGGCGGCCGTCGAGAATCTGCTGCGCTGCTGGGTACGGGAGAACGACCTGGCCGCCCCCGACGACGGCACCCTGCGCATCGCACTGCCGGCCAGCGGCGCGGCCCTGCTCGTTCCCGTCCACCACTGGTCCCCCTCCGGCTGGCACCGCTTCGGGCTTCCCCTCCTCGCCGGAGCGCCCGAACAGGCACCGGCCGTCGACGCGGTGACCGTGGCGGCCCTCCTCGCACGCCAGACAGCCCCCGGCACACCGGCCGCGGGCACGAATCACCGGACACCGTCCGACGATCCGGAGGCGGAGGCAGGGGCAGAGGCAGGGGCAGCGGTAGGTGCAGAGGCAGAGGCAGAGGCAGCGGTAGCGGCGTCGTGCGAGGCCGACGCTCGGCACGCGGACAGTCCGGCAGGCGCAGGCGCCGACCTCGTCGGCCGCGTCGCCGACTCGGTCCGGCGCACCGCCGTGTTCATCAGGGACCGCAGGGAGCACCCCGCCGACCCACCGGACCACTTCCTCGCCGCGGAGCAGGCGCTCCTCCTCGGCCACCCCCTGCACCCGACGCCCAAGGGGCGCGACGGACTCTCCGACACGGAAGGCAGGCTCTACTCACCCGAGTTGCGCGGCTCCTTCCCGCTGCACTGGATGGCGGTCGCCCCCTCGGTGCTGGCGTCCGACTCGGCGTGGACGGAACGCGGCCGGCCCGTGTCGGCGGAGCAGCTCACCCTGCGGCTGGCCGGGCCCGGCCTGTCCCTCCCCGAGGGCTGTTCCGCCGTACTGCCCCTGCACCCCTGGCAGATGCGCGAGGTCAGGCAGCGTCCCGAGGCCGCGGCCCTGCTGGACGCAGGGCTGCTCCGCGACCTCGGCCCGCACGGCACGCCCTGGCACCCCACCTCCTCCGTCCGCACCGTCTACCGCTCCGGTGCCCCCGCGATGCTGAAACTGTCGCTGGGACTGCGCATCACCAACTCCCGTCGCGAGAACCTCCGCAAGGAACTCCACCGCGGCGCCGAGGTCCACCGTCTGCTGCGCGGCGGCCTGTTCGAGCAGTGGCGGTCCGTCCACCCCGGCTTCGACATCGTCCGCGACCCGTCCTGGCTCGCCGTCGACGACCGGGACGGCAACCCGCTTCCCGGGCTCGACGTGATGATCCGCCACAACCCGTTCACGCCGACGGACGACGTCGGCTGCGTGGCGGGGCTGGTCTCACCCCGGCCCTACGCACGCCTCGGTACGCACAACCCGGCCGAGCGCGGCCCCTTCATGCGCTCCCGGCTCACCGAGGTCGTCACCGGGCTCGCGGGCCGGACCGGCCGCCCGCGCGGCGCCGTCGCCACCGAATGGTTCCTGCGCTATCTCGAACAGGTCGTCCGTCCCGTGCTCTGGCTGGACAGCGAGGCGGGCATCGCCCTGGAGGCGCACCAGCAGAACACCCTGCTCCTGCTGGACGCGGACGGCTGGCCCGCGGGCGGCCGCTACCGGGACAACCAGGGCTACTACTTCCGCGAGTCCCGGCGTGCCGAACTCGACCACCGGCTGCCCGGCATCGGCGCGCACAGCGACACCTTCGTCTCCGACGAGGTCACCGACGAACGCTTCGCCTACTACCTGGCCATCAACAACGTGTTCGGTCTCATCGGTGCCTTCGGCTCCCAACGGCTCGCCGACGAGGCCCTGTTGCTCGCCGCGTTCCGGCGCTTCCTCGGCGGCGTGATCAGCGGCCCGGCCCGGCTGCGTACTCCGCTGCCCGCCCTGCTGCTCGACTCACCCGTCCTGCGGTGCAAGGCCAACCTGCTGACCCGGTTGCACGGCCTCGACGAACTCGTCGGCCCCGTCGACACCCAGTCCGTCTACGTCACCATCACCAACCCCCTCCATTCCTGATGTCCGGCTCCCCTCATCCCTGGGGAAACATGACCCACCCCGTCTCCCGAGAGGAGCGTCGTCGTGCCTCCCACCGATGAGAGCACCGCACCCGCCACCGGCACGGACTGCGAGGACACGCTCGACCTGCGCCTTTCCGACGAACTGATCGCCCTGTTCGCGGGGGGCTCGGGACCGGGCGACGAGACCGGGGAAGGGGCTCCGGAAGGAGTTCCGGGCAGATCTCCGGAAGGGGCCGCGGACAGGACGCCGGACGGGGGCGATCTCCTCGACCGCGTCGGAGGCTGGGGGCCGGCCAAGACACCCGAGGGCGTCCTCCAGCTCGTCCCGGTGCGTCCCGGCCGCGACCTGGCCCTCGTCCACCGCTGGATGAACGACCCCGCCGTCGCGGAGTTCTGGGAGCTGGCGGGACCCGAGTCCGTGGTCGAGGACCATGTGGTCCGGCAGCTCGACGGCGACGGACGCAGCGTCCCGTGCCTCGGCGTGCTCGACGGAATCCCGATGAGCTACTGGGAGATCTACCGCGCGGACCTCGATCTCCTGGCACGCCACTATCCCGCCCGCCCCCACGACACCGGGATCCACCTCCTCGTCGGCGGTGTCGCCGACCGCGGGAGAGGCCTCGGCTCCACCCTGCTCAGAGCCGTCGCCGACCACGTACTGGACAAGCGTCCCGCCTGCGCCCGTGTCGTCGCGGAACCCGACCTCCGCAACACCCCCTCCGTGTCCGCGTTCCTGAGCGCGGGCTTCCGCTTCTCCGCCGAGGTCGATCTGCCGGGCAAGAGGGCGGCCCTCATGATCCGGGACCGGGCCCTGCGCGATCTGCTGTAGGGCCGTCACCCCGTGACGTGCCGATCGCCCGATCCGGTTCTCCGACCAGGAGCCTGCGTGTCGAATTCCTTGATTCCCCAGCCCGCGCCCGGCTTGATCACGCCCTCGGGTCCGGCCTTGATCGCTCGGTTGTCAGTGGCGCCCCGTAGGCTGGCAGCGCTATGACAAAGCCATCACTCCCCGAACTCCTGCATGCTGCCGTCACCGCTGTCGGCGGCTCGGAGCGCCCCGGCCAGGTGACGATGGCCGAAGCCGTCGCGGCTGCCATCGACGACAGCTCCCACCTGCTGATCCAGGCGGGCACCGGCACCGGAAAGTCGCTCGGCTACCTGGTTCCCGCGGGCCCGCCCCGCCCGCGCCGGGGGGGGGGGGCCCCCCCCCCCGCGCGCCCCCCG
>NZ_JBHYXD010000018.1:66710-81149 GCF_042751995.1 Streptomyces sp. NPDC059371
GCCCCGCTTGTCCCGGTCGAGCGGCGGGGCGGGCGCCCGGGCGGGCGCGCGCGCGGTGTCCCCCGCCCACCGGAAGCCGTCGGGGTGCGCCCCGACCCCGGGGGCCCCCGGCCCCCCCCCCGGCCTCCCCGTGGTCGTGGCGACCGCCACCCTGGCGCTCCAGCGTCAGCTCGTGGAGCGGGACCTGCCGCGCACCGTCGACGCGCTGCATCCACTGCTGCGGCGCCGCCCCGAGTTCGCGATGCTGAAGGGCCGGTCGAACTATCTGTGCCTGCACCGCCTGCACGAGGGTGTGCCGCAGGACGAGGAGGAGGGCCTCTTCGACCCGTTCGAGGCGGCCGCGCCCACCAGCAAGCTGGGACAGGACCTGCTGCGGCTGCGTGACTGGTCGGACGAGACCGAGACGGGTGACCGGGACAACCTCACCCCCGGTGTCTCCGACCGGGCCTGGGGCCAGGTGTCGGTGTCCTCCCGGGAGTGCCTCGGCGCCACGAAGTGCGCCTACGGAGCCGAGTGCTTCGCCGAGACGGCCCGCGAGCGGGCCAAGCTCGCCGAGGTCGTCGTCACCAACCACGCACTGCTCGCGATCGACGCCATCGAGGGCGCGCCGGTTCTGCCGCAGCACGAGGTGCTGATCGTCGACGAGGCCCATGAGCTGGTCTCCCGGGTCACCGGCGTAGCCACCGGCGAGCTCACCCCGGGGCAGGTCAACCGTGCCGTGCGCCGCTCCGCGAAGCTCGTCAACGAGAAGGCCGCCGACCAGCTCCAGACAGCCGCCGAGGGCTTCGAACGCCTGATGGAGCTGGCTCTGCCCGGCCGTCTGGAGGAGATCCCGGAGGACCTCGGGTACGCGCTGATGGCGCTCCGCGACGCCTCCCGTACGGTGATCACCGCCCTCGGCTCCACCCGTGACAAGTCCGTCCAGGACGAGGACGCCGTACGGAAGCAGGCACTGGCGTCCGTCGAGTCCGTGCACGCCGTGGCGGAGCGCATCGCCAACGGCTCCGAGTACGACGTCGTCTGGTACGAGCGTCACGACCGCTTCGGAGCCTCGCTCCGGGTCGCTCCGATGAACGTGTCCGGGCTCCTGAGGGAGAAGCTGTTCGCCGACCGCTCGGTCGTCCTGACGTCCGCCACGCTCAAACTCGGTGGCGACTTCAACGGCGTGGGAGCGTCGATGGGGCTCGCGCCCGAGGGCACGGAGGGTGACGACATCCCGCAGTGGAAGGGCGTCGACGTCGGCTCGCCGTTCGACTACCCCCGGCAGGGCATCCTGTACGTCGCCCGGCATCTCTCGCGCCCCGCGCGGGACGCCGACCGAGGGGACATGCTCGACGAACTCACCGAGCTGATCCAGGCCGCCGGCGGCCGTACGCTCGGTCTGTTCTCCTCGATGCGCGCGGCCCAGCTCGCGGCGGAGGAACTGCGGACCCGTATCCCCGAGTACCCGATCCTGCTCCAGGGCGAGGAGACGCTCGGCGAGCTGATCAAGAACTTCGCGGCCGACCCGAAGACCTGTCTGTTCGGCACGCTCTCGCTCTGGCAGGGCGTGGACGTGCCGGGGGCCAGTTGTCAGCTCGTCGTCATGGACAAGATCCCCTTCCCCCGCCCCGACGACCCGCTGATGAGCGCCCGCCAGAAAGCGGTCGAGGAGAACGGGGGGAACGGCTTCATGGCCGTCGCCGCCACCCATGCCGCGCTCCTCATGGCCCAGGGCGCCGGCCGTCTCGTCCGGGCCTCGGGCGACCGGGGTGTGGTGGCCGTTCTGGACCAGCGTTTGGCCACCGCCCGCTACGGCAGCTATCTGAAGGCCTCGCTCCCCGACTTCTGGTACACCACGGACCCGAACCAGGTCCGCAGATCCCTCGCGGCGATCGACGAGAAGGCCAGAACGACCGAGGAGCCCACACCGCAGCCCACCGAAGAGCCGGCAGATCCGGAGGACGTGTAACCCCGCCGCCGACAGAGCTGGAGGAGGCGTAGTTCCGCCGCCGACAGATTCGGAGGACGCGTAGCCCCGCCGACACGTCGACGGAGCCGGAGAACGCACAGCCCCGCCCCGAGGCCAACACGAACGACGCCACGTCCCGGCCCCCGGGGGCGCCCGCCCGGCGCCCCCGGAACCACCGCTCTGGGAACCTCGGGTCTCTGGCCAGCGTTTTTCCGGGACCACCGTTGTCCGCCCGAGGCTCCTGGACCCCCGGGTGGCCGCCCGGCGGTCCCGGAAGCACCGCTGTCGACCTGATGCGCCGGGCCCTCGTCGCCTGCCCGGCGCTCCGCAACCACCGCTGTCCGCCTGACGCTCTGGGATTCCGGATGCCCCCGGCGCTCCGGCACCCCGGTTTCTGCCCGGCGGTCCGGTACTCGGAGTGCTTGGCGGGCGGCCTGGAACTCGGGGTACTTGCTCGGGGTGCTTGGCGGGCAGCCCGGGCGCCGGGGTGCTTGGCGGGGGTCCGGGAGCCGGTGCTGCTTGGCGGTTCCGGACCCCGGCATCTGCCCGGGTGTCCGGGCCTCCGGTGCCTGCCGGGCCTCGGATGCCTGCCGACGCTCGCTGCTGCCCGGCCGTCCGGGACCCCGGCGTCCCCCCGGCGGTCCCGGAGACTCGGTCAAGGCCCCCGGCCAGAAAACGCAGGGCCCCGGAACCGGCGCAGTTGGTTCCGGGGCCCGGTCAGGGGCGGGGGCGGTGGACCGCCCGTCGCGGTGTCACACCCGGCGCAGCACGGCGACGACCTTTCCGAGGATGGTCGCCTCGTCACCCGGGATCGGCTGGTACGCCGAGTTGTGCGGCAGCAGCCACACGTGGCCGTCCTCGCGCTTGAAGCGCTTCACCGTGGCCTCGCCCTCCAGCATCGCGGCGACGATGTCGCCGTTCTCGGCGACCGGCTGGCGGCGGACCGTCACCCAGTCCCCGTCGCAGATGGCGGCCTCGATCATCGAGTCACCGACGACCTTCAGGACGAACAGCTCCCCGTCACCCACGAGCTGGCGGGGGAGAGGGAAGACGTCCTCGACCGACTCCTCGGCGAGGATCGGGCCACCGGCGGCGATACGGCCGACGAGCGGTACGTAGGACGCGGCAGGCTTGCCCGCCGTGTCCGTCGGCTGCACCGACGACTGGTCCGAGCCCCGCACCTCGTACGCGCGCGGGCGGTGCGGGTCGCGCCGCAGGAAGCCCTTGCGCTCCAGCGCCATGAGCTGGTGTGCGACGGAGGAGGTGCTGGACAGACCGACGGCCTGCCCGATCTCCCGCATCGACGGCGGGTAGCCGCGCCGCTGCACGGAGTCCCGGATCACCTCGATCACCCGGCGCTGCCGGTCCGTGAGTCCCGAGCTGTCGGCCCGGATGCCTGGAGGTCGGCCAGGCAGGGAGCGCTTTGGCCCCTCATGATTCGCGGCTTCGTTCATCACATGCACCGGCTCGAGTCGGCCCTGGGAGCGCTCCTGGGCGGTGATGGTGGCACTGTCTGCGGTGGTGGTCACGTCGGCCCCTCTCGATGGTCTCCCTGCTGGACAACGGTAGTTGCTTTCGAAAGGTTGCGCCAAACACACGTTCGAGTGAAAAACCGCGAATTGCCTGACGTGAGCATGTGTCTGGGTGTATGGCTGTCGATGCGTCTGGCGGACAAAAGGGCTCATTGCTGTACCCTTCAGCGCCGGAGGCGGCAGCCGTACCGGCTGACCTGGGCCGTCGCCCAGTCTGCCATCCGATGGCCGACCGGCCGGGAACCGGCCCCTTTTCCGTGCGTCGACCACGCTATCCCCGTGTGTCCGGGATGGGTATGCCTGTGCGGCACGTGCCCTTACGTGTACGACACGCGTGGAGTGGGCGGTTTCACGAGCCGATCCCCACATCTAGTGGTTGGATTGCGAAGGCATCCCAGAAGTTGTGGTCCCCCGGGTCTCCCGACCCTCGGGCATCGCCTATGCTGGAGGCTGCTTCGAGGGGCCCCTGAGGTCCCGCGAGGTTCCTGTGTCGTGCTGTGAAGGAGGGTTGGAGCCATGCACTGCCCCTTCTGCAGGCACCCGGACAGCCGCGTCGTCGACAGTCGTACGACCGACGACGGCACGTCGATCCGCAGGCGCCGCCAGTGCCCCGACTGCTCCCGTCGTTTCACGACCGTGGAGACGTGCTCCCTGATGGTGGTGAAGCGCTCCGGTGTGACCGAGCCCTTCAGCCGCATCAAGGTCATCAACGGCGTGCGCAAGGCGTGCCAGGGGCGGCCTGTCACCGAGGACGCGCTGGCCCAGCTCGGCCAGCGGGTCGAAGAGGCCGTGCGAGCCACCGGAAGCGCCGAGCTGACCACCCACGACGTGGGGCTGGCCATACTCGGACCCTTGCAGGAACTCGACCTCGTGGCCTACATGAGGTTCGCGTCCGTGTACCGGGCCTTCGATTCGCTCGACGACTTCGAAGCCGCCATCGCGGAACTCAGGCAGGTGAATCAGCGCCCCGCCGAGGACGACGACGTCCCGGACGTGGTGTGCCAGGAGAGCGATCACAGGCCGGGCGGAACCGCTGAGGTTC
Organism: Streptomyces sp. NPDC059371; assembly: GCF_042751995.1. NCBI lineage: Bacteria > Bacillati > Actinomycetota > Actinomycetes > Kitasatosporales > Streptomycetaceae > Streptomyces > Streptomyces sp. NPDC059371. The sequence goes on from NZ_JBHYXD010000018.1 coordinate 71,236, forward strand.
CCGTGCCCGCCACCGCCGCCGACTGACCGCGGACCGGACCCTTCGGGGTGTCCGGGCCCGCCCGCGGGCGGCGACCACAGACTTGCAGCGCACGGCCGTACCAGCGGCGCGCGCTGCATCAGACACACACCGTGCCACGGGAAGTTCGCGGCACTTGAGCGCGTTTTAGCCTGTTACAGGGAGGCGGCATGACAGAGACGGCGAGCGGTCCGGCACGAGGTTCCCGCGCGAAGAGCGGAGCCAAGGCCAGCAAGGGACTGCGCATCGAGCGCATTCACACCACCCCCGGCGTGCACCCGTACGACGAGGTGGAGTGGGAGCGCCGTGACGTCGTCATGACCAACTGGCGCGACGGCTCGGTCAACTTCGAGCAGCGTGGCGTCGAGTTCCCCGGCTTCTGGTCGGTGAACGCGGTCAACATCGTCACCAGCAAGTACTTCCGCGGTGCCGTCGGCACCCCGCAGCGCGAGGTGAGCCTCAAGCAGCTCATCGACCGCATCGTGAAGACGTACCGGAAGGCCGCCGAGGACTTCAAGTACTTCGCGTCGCCCGCCGACGCCGAGATCTTCGAGCACGAGCTCGCGTACGCCCTCCTGCACCAGATCTTCAGCTTCAACAGCCCGGTCTGGTTCAACGTCGGGACCCCCCAGCCCCAGCAGGTCTCCGCCTGCTTCATCCTGGCCGTCGACGACTCCATGGAGTCGATCCTCGACTGGTACAAGGAAGAGGGCATGATCTTCAAGGGCGGCTCCGGCGCCGGCCTGAACCTGTCCCGCATCCGCTCCTCCAAGGAGCTCCTCTCCTCGGGCGGCAACGCCTCGGGTCCCGTCTCCTTCATGCGCGGTGCCGACGCCTCCGCAGGAACGATCAAGTCGGGCGGCGCCACCCGCCGCGCGGCCAAGATGGTCATCCTGGACGTCGACCACCCCGACATCGAGGACTTCATCGAGACCAAGGTGAAGGAGGAGGAGAAGATCCGCGCCCTGCGCGACGCGGGCTTCGACATGGACCTGGGCGGCGACGACATCACGTCCGTCCAGTACCAGAACGCCAACAACTCGGTCCGCGTGAACGACACGTTCATGAAGGCGGTCGAGCAAGGCGGAACGTTCGGCCTCACCTCGCGCATGACCGGAGAGGTCATCGAGAAGGTCGACGCGAAGTCCCTCTTCCGCAAGATGGCCGAGGCCGCCTGGGCCTGCGCCGACCCGGGCATCCAGTACGACGACACGATCAACCACTGGCACACGTGCCCGGAGTCCGGTCGTATCAACGGCTCGAATCCGTGCAGCGAGTACATGCACCTGGACAACACGTCCTGCAACCTCGCCTCCCTGAACCTGATGAAGTTCCTGAAGGACGACGGCAAGGGCCACCAGTCCTTCGACGTCGAGCGCTTCGCCCAGGTCGTCGAGCTGGTCATCACCGCGATGGACGTCTCCATCTGCTTCGCCGACTTCCCGACCGAGAAGATCGGCGAGAACACCCGCGCCTTCCGCCAGCTCGGCATCGGCTACGCCAACCTCGGCGCCCTCCTGATGGCGACCGGCCACGCGTACGACTCCGACGGCGGCCGCGCGCTCGCCGGCGCCATCAGCTCCCTGATGACCGGTAGGTCGTACAAGCGTTCCGCCGAGCTCGCCGCGGTCGTCGGCCCGTACGACGGCTACGCCCGCAACGCGCAGCCCCACCAGCGCGTCATGAAGCAGCACGCCGACGCCAACACCTCGGCCGTCCGCGTGGACGACCTGGACACCCCGATCTGGGCCGCCGCCACGGAGGCCTGGCAGGACGTGATCCGCCTCGGCGAGAAGAACGGCTTCCGCAACGCGCAGGCCTCCGTCATCGCGCCGACCGGCACCATCGGTCTCGCGATGTCCTGCGACACCACCGGCCTCGAGCCCGACCTCGCGCTGGTCAAGTTCAAGAAGCTCGTCGGCGGCGGCTCGATGCAGATCGTCAACGGCACCGTGCCGCAGGCCCTGCGCCGCCTGGGCTACCAGGAGGAGCAGATCGAGGCGGTCGTCGCCCACATCGCCGAGAACGGCAATGTGATCGACGCCCCCGGTCTCAAGCACGAGCACTACGAGGTGTTCGACTGCGCCATGGGTGAGCGCTCCATCTCCGCGATGGGCCACGTCCGCATGATGGCCGCGATCCAGCCGTGGATCTCCGGCGCGCTCTCCAAGACGGTCAACCTGCCGGAGACGGCGACCGTCGAGGACGTCGAAGAGGTCTACTTCGAGGCGTGGAAGCTGGGCGTCAAGGCGCTCGCGATCTACCGCGACAACTGCAAGGTCGGCCAGCCCCTCTCCGCCAAGACCAAGGAGAAGTCCGCGACCGACGCGGTCACGGCCAAGGCCGAGGACACCATCCGTACCGCGGTCGAGAAGGTCGTCGAGTACCGCCCGGTCCGCAAGCGCCTGCCCAAGGGCCGTCCCGGCATCACGACCTCCTTCACGGTCGGCGGCGCCGAGGGTTACATGACCGCCAACTCCTACCCCGATGACGGTCTCGGCGAGGTCTTCCTCAAGATGTCGAAGCAGGGTTCGACCCTCGCGGGCATGATGGACGCCTTCTCGATCGCCGTCTCGGTGGGTCTGCAGTACGGCGTGCCGCTGGAGACGTACGTCTCGAAGTTCACGAACATGCGCTTCGAGCCGGCCGGCATGACGGACGACCCGGACGTGCGGATGGCGCAGTCGATCGTCGACTACATCTTCCGCCGCCTGGCGCTGGACTTCCTGCCCTTCGAGACGCGCTCCGCGCTCGGCATCCACTCCGCCGAGGAGCGTCAGCGTCACCTGGAGACGGGTTCCTACGAGCCCTCCGAGGACGAGCTCGACGTCGAGGGCTTGGCCCAGTCCGCGCCCCTGGCGCAGGAGCTGAAGGCCGTCGCCGCCCCCAAGGTCGAGGCGGTCGTGGCCGAGCCCGCCCTCAAGCAGGTCCGCACCAGCGCCGAGCTGGTGGAGATGCAGCTCGGCATCCAGGCCGACGCGCCGCTCTGCTTCTCCTGCGGTACGAAGATGCAGCGGGCCGGCTCCTGCTACATCTGCGAGGGCTGCGGTTCGACGAGCGGTTGCAGCTGACGCCGGACCGACGGGCGGTCGCGGCTGACACCGGGAGCGGGTTCGGCGAACGGCCGAGGCTGACACCGGGCGTCTGCCGGGCGTGAAAGGCTGATCAGGGCGGTGGAGCGAGCAGTCGGCTTCACCGCCCTCGGCGTTCCCGCCGGGCCCGCCGCCAGGTCCGGAGGCGGACCCGGCGGAATTCGCCTTTCCCGCGAAACGATCAACGGCTAGTCTCCCTCAGCGCGCACGGAGCGTGCAGGGGAGGGCGGGGGACATGGCCGACAAGGTGGCCGGATCGAAGAGAGGCCTGAACGTGGGGGTTCAGGCCGTAGCGGCGGTGGTGCTGGTCGCGGGCGTCACGGGGGGCATATGGGGGCTTTCGCGGGTCCTTCCGAACAGCAACGGCACCGACGACCCGGCCAGGTGCTCCGACCGGCTCGGCGCCCCGCCGTCGAAGCGCGTCACCGGTGAGCAGCTCTGTCAGGCGCTCAACCGCTCGGACCTGCCGGCCCTCCTCGGGACGCCCGACGAGCACGCGCGGACGGCCGACGGCGACGACAGCATGATCACCCTCGACGGCGGCACCAAGATCGCCAGCCCTGAAGCGAACGTCACGCTGAAGACGTACTCCGTGAAGCTGTCGGCCTCGGACGACCGGCTCTCCGTCGCCCAGGGCCTGGATCTGCTGCCGAAGGCGGAACCGAGGCAGATCCTGGGCCACCCGGCGGTCCTCTACTCGGACCGGACGATCGCCCTCAGCTTCGGCTCGGGCAAGGCCGAGAGCGGCCCCGGCGGCGTCGCCCGCAGCCTGCTGGTCGCCAAGGACGCCAAGGGGGGCGGCGGTTCGTTCGAGATCTCCGTCTGGCGTCAGGACGGTGTGGCGCCCGACGACGCGGCGCTGTTCCGCGTCGCCGAGCTGGTGCTGCCGACGGTCCCCGGCTGGAAGAGCGGCTGAACACCCGCCGTCGGACAGGCCCTGGGCGGGTCTGGGACCGACGGCCGGCACAGCGCGGACCGGACGGCGCCGGGTCCGAACGGCCGGCACAGCGTGGACCGGACGGCGCTGGGCTGTGCCTCACGCCTCCTGCGGGCTGCCCATGATCCTCGCGAAGGTCGCCGGGTCGGTGTCGAAGCCGTGGATGCCCGCGTGGAACGTCCATTCACCGGAGTGGTCGCGCACGAACTCCCCGATGGTCGCGGCCGTCGAACCCAGGACGTCGCCGAAGTCGCCCTGGGTCAGGACGGTGTAGCCCTCGCGCAGACGGAAGGCGGGGTTCAGAACACCGACGAACGTCCGTGCCTCGGTGCGCTGCTGGATGAGGACACCGACGACCACGCGCGCGTAGCGGCTGTCGAGGCGGTCGAGTTCCAGAGTCATGACCTCGTCCCAGCCGAAGCCCTTCCCGTCCTTGCTGTCGCGGTTCAGATAGATCGTGCCGTCCGGCGAACGGCTGCCGAAATACACCACGTAGTCCGGGTTGCCGTTCGGCGCGGACGCCAGATACGTCGCCGCCACGATGTCGAGATCGGTCGCGGGCTCGCCCACGGGACTGGGGTCCCACTTGATTGCCAACTCGGCCTTGCGGATCCCCTTGTTGAGACCGTTCACCGGATGTCCCCTCCCCGTTCCTCAACAGTCACCGGTCCAACTCCCCTGAGAGTAGGGCCGGTTGTCCATCGTGCCACGCACGCCGGGGCATGCGCCCGGATCCACTCCGCCAGAGCGTGACCGGCGCCACGTTCCGGGGCCTTACGATGGCGCGGTGCTGGTCAAGTGGATTCGCTGCACCGTGGTCGACCGCCGCGGTTTCGAACGGGGGCAGCGAAAGTGGGCGGGGCTTCTGGGGGAGCCGGGATTCCGGGGACAGGGGGGAGGCTGGAGTGTGGGGCGCACCGGTGTCGCGCACATCTTCTCGTTCTGGGAGAGCCGCGCCTTCTACGACTCCTTCATGGCCCGGTCCCACGACCGGCTCGCCGCGTCGCAGTCCGGCACCTTCAAGGACTCTCAGGTCAAATTGTTCGACTACCGCTTCGACGTGAAGACGGGCTTCGAGCCGCGTTTCACGGACTCCGACGTGGTCCGGGTCGCGCACTGCCGTGTCCACGAGGAACGCGCGGAACACTTCGCCCTGATGCAGGAGAAGGTCTGGAATCCCGCGATGGCCGGTTCGCCCGGCATGGTCCGGGGCATGTTCGGCGAGGCGCCCGGCAGTGAGTTCCTGGTCCTGTCCATGTGGCGGTCGGCCGCCGAGCACGGAAAATACCGCGCCGAGCGGCTGGAGCGGCTGGCTCTCCGCGCCCAGCTCGAGGCCGACATAGCCGCGCTCGCGGGAGATGTCGTACAGCTCGAACCCGGCTGGATCGTCTGACGGCACCCTCCCGTCGGCCGAACTGATGTGCGGGAGAGTGTGACCTGTGCTGCCGGAACGGTGTGACCTGCGCCTTATGTGACCGTACGACCGCTCGAACAGGGCCGGCACGATCTAGGGTTTTGGCATGGCACGACCACGGCGCATCGTCCTTGTCCGGCACGGCGAGTCGGTGGGCAATGCCGATGACACCGTCTATGAACGCGAGCCCGACCACGCACTGGCGCTCACGGAGACGGGGTGGCAGCAGGCGGAGGACACCGGCAAGCGGCTGCGCGAGCTCTTCGGAAGGGAGCGCGTAAGCGTTTACGTCTCCCCCTACCGCCGCACCCACGAGACCTTCCGCGCCTTTCACCTCGACCCCGAGCTCGTACGGGTGAGGGAGGAGCCTCGACTGCGCGAACAGGACTGGGGCAACTGGCAGGAGCGTGACGACGTACGCCTCCAGAAGGCCTATCGCGACGCGTACGGGCACTTCTTCTACCGGTTCGCGCAAGGCGAGTCCGGTGCCGACGTGTACGACCGGGTCGGCGGCTTCCTGGAGAGCCTGTACCGCAGCTTCGAGGCCCCCGACCACCCGGCGAACGTGCTCCTGGTGACCCACGGCCTGGCCATGCGGCTGTTCTGCATGCGCTGGTTCCACTGGACGGTCGCCGAGTTCGAGTCGCTCTCCAACCCGGGGAACGCGGAGGTGAGGATGCTCGTTCTGGGGGAGGACGGCCGGTACACCCTCGACCGTCCCTTCGAGCAGTGGCGCGATCCGGAAGTCGTTCGGAGCCACCGGATAGAGTGGCAGGGCGATGATCGCTGACACCTCTCCCGACGGGCGCTTCGAGCGCGCCCTCGCCAGCCTGCGCGGACTCGCGGTGGGAGACGCGCTGGGCTCGCAGTTCTTCGTGCCCGCGAACTACCCCCTGCTCAAGCGCCGAGAGCTGCCGCCCCGCCCCTGGCAGTGGACCGACGACACCGAGATGGCCTGTTCCGTGGTCGCCGTCCTGGCCACACACCACCGCGTCGACCAGGACGCGCTGGCCCACTCCTTCGCCGACCACCACGACTTCGACCGCGGCTACGGCCCGGCGGTCAACCGGCTGCTGCGACTCGTCCGGGAGGGTGGTGACTGGCGCGAGCTCGCGTCGGCGCTCTTCAAGGGACAGGGCTCCTGGGGCAACGGCGCCGCGATGCGGATCGCTCCCCTGGGCGCCTGGTACGCGGACGACCCTGAGCAGGCGACCCACCAGGCGGAGATCTCCGCCTATCCGACGCACCAGCACCGCGAGGCCGTGGTCGGCGCGATGGCCGTCGCCGCGGCCGCGGCCCTGGCCGCCGACCCGGCGGGCCCGCCCAGCGCCGAGGCCCTGCTGGACGGCGTCATCGCGCTCGTACCGCGCAGCGCCGTGGGAGCCGGACTGAGGCGCGCCCGCGACATGCTCGACTACGGGGACGCCGCGACCGTGGCCGCCGTGCTGGGCTGCGGACGGCGTACGTCGGCACACGACACCGTTCCCTTCGCCCTCTGGTCCGCGGCCCGCGCCCTCGGTGACTACGAGGAGGGTTTCTGGGCCACCGCCCAGGTCGGCGGCGACGTGGACACGAACTGCTCCATCGTCGGCGGCGTCATCGCCTCCGGAAAGGCCGGCGCACCCCCCGGGGCATGGCTGGAAGCGACGGAGGCACTGCCGGACTGGCTGCCTGGGGTCGCGTCGGGGGACAGCGCGGGCGGCGTGTAGGGCGTACCGGGCGGCTGTGTGCCGGGGCGTCCCGCTGGTGGTGCGGTCGCCGAAGAGCGGCTGGCGGGGAGCCTGCCGTCGGGCTGTGTGCCGGGCGTACGGCGGGACCCGCCGTCGGCTGCGTGCCGGTGGTACGGCGATGGTGTGATCGCCGACGAGCGGCTTGCGGGGCGAGTCCGGCCGTCGGCTGACTGTCGGGGCGTACGGCGGTCGCAAGGAGCCAAGGGGATTCGTCCGGGCTTCTCGGATTCGTCGGGGACGCCTTGCGGAGGAGTTCGGACGCCGCGTGTGGCGGGCTCCGGGGTGGTCCTGGGAGGACCGGCCCGGGCGGGGCGCAGGAGGGGGCGCCGGGCTGTGTCACAGGCTTGCTACAGCCCCTCGGCGCCGTAGTGAGCCGCATGGCCCCTGGATACCCTGTGCGCCACGCCGCTCGTTGATCATGACGGGCGTGTGCCGACGAAACACCGGCTGACAGCCCCTCCGCCCCAGCGGCGTGATCCGGGCTGCCCGGTGACCGGCTGGGAGGGGATCCCTTGTCCGACATACCGTCCACGCCCGAGCCCGGAGACGGGCCATCGGCGCAGCGGAAGAGACCCGAGGCCGGCGAGGAGGTTCCGGGAGCCGTGCCCCGGCTCACGGAGACACAGGAGCCCACGGACTCCACGGACTCCACGGATCCGGACGCGTCGGGGGGCGCGGACGAGCCCGGGGGTGAGGGCGGGGCCGAGGGAGCGGATGCGTCTGAGGACGCGGATGCGTCTGAGGACGCGGGGGAGCCTCGGGATGCGGACGGTCCGGGAGGGGCGGGCGCGCCCGGGGACGGCGAGGTGACCGGTGTCGCGCACGGGCCCGGTGCCGAGCCCTCGCCCGAGCGGGCAGCCGGCGTGGTCGGGGCTGGTGCCGGGGCCGTCGGCGGAGTGCGGCACCAGTCCGCCCGGCCGTCGCGGGCGAGGACCCCCAAGGCGGGCCCGTCGGCCGCCCCCGACGTGTGGTCGCCGGAGCTGTGGGTCACGTCGCCCGCCCCGGTGCGCACGCCCACGCTGTGGGCCGTGCTCGCGACCGGCTTGCTGAGCATGCTGCTCCTCGACGGCGGTCTCGGGATCAACCTCCTGCTGGTCGCGATCCCCGCGGCGCTCGGCGCGTACTTCGCCGGCCGGGCCGCGAGGCGCCGCCCGCGCGCGTGGAGCCTGGTCTGGGGCATCGGCGGCATCGGTCTGCTGGCCGTGCCGGCTCTGCGGGACGCGGACTGGCCGTCGTTCCTGGCCGTCACGGCGGCGATCGGGCTCGGCTCGCTCGCGCTGAACGGCGGCCGCACCTGGCCCGCGATCCTGCTCGGCCCCGTCGGCGTGGTGAACTCGGTGATCACCGGCATCACCTGGGGCTGGCGCGGGCTGCGGGAACGATTCGGCGGCGCCCGTCGCGGGGTCGGCGTCGGTCTGCGCGCGTTCGTGGTGAGCGCGGTCCTGCTCCTGGTCTTCGGCGCCCTGTTCGCCGGAGCCGACGCCGCTTTCGCCGATCTGCTCAGCGAGCTGGTGCCGGACACCTCGGTCACCGGCGGACCCGTGCGCGTGGTGCTCCTGCTCTCGGGCCTGGTCGTGGCGCTGGCCGTGGCCCACACGGCGGCCGCGCCGGTGCGGCTGGACCGTGTCGTGGTGCGCCCCGGGCGCCCGCGCAACCGTGTCGAGTGGGCCCTCCCGCTGATCGTGCTCACGGTGCTCTTCGCGGCCTTCAACGCGGTTCAGCTCGTCGTCCTCTTCGGCGGTTACGACGCCGTGCTGAAGAAGACCGGCCTGTCGTACGCCGAGTACGCGCGCCAGGGCTTCTGGCAGCTCCTGATCGTCACACTGCTGACCCTGCTCGTCGTGGTCTTCGCGCTGCGCTGGGCCCCGAGGGACGGCGCCGGCGACGGGAAGCTGGTGCGGGGTGTGCTGGGAACTCTCTGCGCGCTGGCGCTCGTTGTCGTGGCATCCGCTGTGCGACGTATGGACATGTATGTGGAGGCTTATGGGCTGACGCGGCTGAGGATCTCGGTGCTGGCCGGGGAGTTGTGGCTGGGCCTGGTCATCGTGCTCATCATGGCGGCCGGTGTGTGGGGTGCCCGCTGGCTGCCCCGCGCCGTCGCGGCCAGTGCGGCGGTCGGCGTCCTCGCGTTCGGGCTGATGTCGCCGGACAGCCTGATCGCCGAGAGCAACGTCCAGCGGTACGAGGACACGGGCAAGTTCGACATCCTGTACGCCCGCGATCTGTCGGCCGACGCCGTACCGGCCCTCGACAAGCTCGAGGAGCCGACGCGGTCCTGCGTGCTGCGAGCGATCGCCGACGACCTGGGCGAGGGCGACACGCCCTGGTACGCGACCAGTTGGGGTGAGGCCCGGGCCCGGGACATCCTCCGCGACGACCCGCCCGCCGCGTCCGTCAACGAGACCGTGTGCAACTCGCTTACAGAGGTCCCCGAGTACCGCTGAAGGCCTTCGTCCGACGCTCGACGGGGCCGGTCTTCGGCGTCATCGGCGCTACCGGCGTCACTGGTACTACCGGCGTCACGGGTACTACAGGCGCCGTCGGCTCCATATCGCGGACGGCCGTATCGCGGACGGCCGGACCGTGGTCGGCCGGACCGTGGTCGGCCGGACCGTGGTCGGCCGGACTGGGGAGGGCCGGACCGGGGTCGCCCCGGGGGGGGCGAGGCACCGCCCGAGCCCCCCCCCGCGCTCGCGGTGGCTGAGCGGGCGGTGGGGGGGGGA
>NZ_JBHYXD010000018.1:81159-83845 GCF_042751995.1 Streptomyces sp. NPDC059371
GGCGGCCGCGCGCCCGGGGGGGCCCGGGGGGGCGCGGCCGCGCCGGGAGCGCCCGCCGCGACCCCCCGCGCGGGCCCCACGACCCGGCCCTCCGCGGTTCTGCTCTCCGTCCGGGGCGGGGCTCCCGTCGTACCGGCGAGAGCGTTCTACGCCGACGGCAAGTCTCCCGCCGTACCGGCGCGCGCGCTCAGCCCGTCGCCGGTTCCGCCGTGCCGGCGAGAGCCTCCATGTCGCTCTTGCGGACCCTGATCACCAGGGCGGCGGTGGTCAGGGCGAGCACGGCCATGCCCACCGCCGGCACGAAGGCGGTCGAGATGCCGTGGGCGAGCACATCATGGCCCCAAGGGGCAGGCAGTTGGTGGGTCTTGGCGAACGCCGCCTTCTGCTCGGCCGAGCCGTCCGCCAGGAACTTCGGCATCTGCTTCTGCGCCTCGTCGCGGCTGGCCGAGCCGAAGACCGTGGTGAGGATGGAGAGGCCGAGCGAACCGCCCACCTGCTGCGTGACGTTGAGCAGACCGGAGGCCGCACCCGCCTCGTGCTGGGCGACGCCGGAGACGGCGGTCACCGTCAGCGTCACGAAGTTCAGGCCCATGCCGAAGCCGAACAACAGCATCGGTCCGAGAACTCCACCGGCGTACGAGTCGTCGGGGCTGATGAAGGTCAGCCAGCCGAGCCCGAGGGCGACGAGCGACGAGCCGGTGACCATGAACGGCTTGGGGCCGAGCACCGGCAGGAAGCGCTGCGAAAGACCCGCGCCGACCGCGATCGCGACCGTCACCGGCAGGAAGGCCACACCGGCCGAGATCGGCGTGTACCCCAGCACGTTCTGCACGAAGAGCACGATGTAGAAGAACATGCCGAACATCGCGGCGGCGAGGCTCAGCATGATCAGATAGGTACCCGATCGGTTCCGGTCGGTGAACATCCTCAACGGGGTGATGGGTTCCTTCGCCCGCGTCTCGATGATCCCGAAGGCCAGCAGCAGCGCCGCGGCCGCGCCGAACGACCCGATCGTGAGACTGTCCCGCCAGCCGTTCTCCGCCGCGCGGATGAAGCCGTAGACCAGGGAGGCCATGCCCGCCGTCGAGGTGAGCGCGCCCGCGATGTCGAAGCGTCCCGGGTGGCGTTGGGACTCGTTGATGTACATCGGCGCGAGAACGGCGATCAGGATGCCGATGGGCACGTTGACGAAGAGGACCCATCGCCAGTCGAGCCACTCCGTGAGCATGCCTCCGGCGAGCAGACCGATCGCGCCGCCACCGGCCGAGACCGTCGCGAAGACGGCGAACGCCCGGTTCCGCTCCGGGCCTTCGGGGAAGGTCGTCGTGATCAGGGCCAGCGATGTCGGGGAGGCGATCGCGCCACCCACGCCCTGCAGGGCCCGAGCCGCCAGCAACTGCCAGGGCTCCTGGGCGAGTCCGCCGAGCAGTGAGGCGAAGGTGAACAGCAGGATGCCGGTCATGAAGACCCGGCGCCGGCCGAGGATGTCACCGGCCCGTGCGCCGAGAAGCAGCAGGCCACCGAAGGTGAGGGTGTACGAACTGACCACCCATGTCAGGTCTGTCGTGCTGAAGTCGAGTGCGTCTTGAATGTGCGGGAGTGCGATGTTCACAATCGTCGCATCGAGTACCACCATGAGTTGGCAGGCCGCGATGACGGTGAGCGCGATGCCGGGATGTCCCTCCCGGCGTGCCGCACCTGGCTTGCTGTCCTTAGTCAACTGAGAGGTTGTCACTATGCTTCCCCCACAAGTGAGTTAGTGAACGCGCGCGTTCACTTGCGCGTCAACGGTAGTGACTCCCCGTCAGTGAACGCAAGCGTTCACTGAAGCCGCTGCCCGGCACGGACGATCCGGTCACGCGCATCCCCGCCAGAAAAGCCCGAACTTCCCTGAATACCGCTCCCCTGTACGACGGAGACACTCTGATGGTTACTTCGCGCTGGACGGCCGCCCCCGCTCAGGCGCCCCCCTCGCGCCGTCGCGGCGCCGTGCTCGAGCGCGCGATCCTGGAAGCCGCCCTGGAACAACTCGGCTCGGTCGGCTGGAACGGCCTCACCATGGAGGGGGTGGCGGCCGGCGCGCAGACCGGCAAGGCCGCGGTCTACCGCCGGTGGCCCTCGAAGGTGGACCTGGTCGCGGACGCCCTTCAGGCCGGGCTGCCGGACCTGACGCGAGCTCCCGACCTCGGCAGTGTCCGGGAGGATCTGCTGCAGGTGTGTCGGCGGGTGCGCGAGGCGATGTTCTCGCCGCCGGGAATCGCGCTTCGCTCGGTGCTTCACGAATGCGATGTGCGGCAGGCCGAGCGCTTCAATCTGGTCATCCGCGGCAGGGTCGTCGAGCCCACACTGCATCTGCTCCGTGAGGTCGTTCAGCGCGGTATCGAACGGGGCGAGGTGCGTCCCGAGGCCGCGAACTCGTACGTCTTCGACGCCGTCCCGGCGATGATGATGTACCGCGCCAAGGTGTGCGCGAGCGAATGGAGCGAGCTGGATCTCCAGGAGATGATCGACCAGATGATGGTCCCGCTGCTGTGCGTACGAGTGGTCTGATCCGGTGGGCTGATCCGGCTGTGAGGGTCGCCCCGACCGGCCTGATCCTGTCGGCCGACCGGCGTGCGTGGGGTCGTTCGACGATATGGGCGCGGGGGGGCGGGGGCGGGGCGGGCCCCGCGGGGCTGCGGCGTCC